>JBFXIU010000145.1:0-8537 GCA_050175615.1 Porticoccaceae bacterium
CGCCTTTGAATTTGTCGGGGCGACCTATATCGGCAGAGAGTTGTACCTGGGGGTGGCTAGCAAGAATTTCTTCGATCATGGCGGGATCAATATTGTGGCCACCGCGTATGATCACATCCTTTGATCGCCCATAGATCCATAAAAAGCCATTGTCATCGACAATGCCTAAATCCCCTGTATTGATCCAGTTTTTGTCATCCCCCATGCCAGAAAAAAACAGTTCCTTATCAAGTTCTTTTTGAGCATATCCTGGCACGACAGCGACACCAGACACTGCAATCACTCCCCTTTCCTTGGGTGCACAGTCCCGCACATATCGCCCACTGTCATCCACCTCCACTATTTTCAGTTCGTGGAAAGGCAGGACATGGCCGACAGAGCCTGAAATTGCCGGATTGCCATCATCGGGTTGCCCGGTGACGCAACCGTAGAGTTCGGACATTCCCCAAAACTCCCGCAACCACACGCCAAACTTGCGATAAAACCCCTGCGCCAATTCAAGGGGAACTGTGGCGCCACCACAGAAAAATTTCTTCAGCTTGTGATCCGGCGGAGGGATTTCACCATTATTTAAAATTGCTGCGGCGGTGGTTGGTGTGACCACCACGTTGGTTAAACTATAGCTATTTGCGATCTTCCAAAAATTGGCGATCACATCCGGATTCCTGTAACCCGCTGTTGTCAGGGTAACCAGAGTTTGGCCATAGATAAGAGATCTCAGACAGATCGTTACCAGGCCGCCGACATGAAACAACGGCAGGGCATGCCCTGATATTTCATCCCGAGAAGAGCCGAGCAACGAGGCCATATTAAAGGCATTGACCAGCTGTCCATAGTGGGTCATGCGCACCAGTTTTGGTGCTGCAGTCGTTCCGCCGGTGGGCAAATAATAGGCTTCTGTGCTGAGGTCATGGTCGCGATTGAAATTCAATCGTCCGAATATCTGTTCCTGCCGGGCGGCGGAGAAATCCTGCTCTTCACCCTTTCCGTCGATAACAAAAATTTCCCTCAGGGTTGGCACCTTATTTTTAATGTCGGCAATCTTGCTCCACAGGCCATCTCCGTACTGGCTACTACAAGTAACAAGCACTGTGGTTTTAGCAGTATTGAGAATGGAAACCGCATGATCCAGCTCCAAAAACGGATTGATGGGTACTGCAATACCCGCAGTCGCTGCGCCCCAGGTGGCCACAAGAGCTTCTGGAATCATTGGCAAAATAATGCCGACGGCCACTGGGTCATGTGCTGATGCAACATGAAAAAGATTTGCCGACATCTCAATTTCTTTGAGGAGTTCGGCATAGGTGATTTCCTTGGGCTTTATTTCAGGGTCAGCGGAAAGAAGATGGATAATTGCCGTTTTCGACGGTTCCAGCATTGCCGCAGATTTTAAGCAACCATAGATCGACAAACTTGGCAGCAGCGATTGGGGATCTATACCATCTAATTTCTGTAAATCGGCAATAGAGTTATACCTGGCTCTGGCAATAAAACCAGGTTTTGGTTCGCCGCCCTCAAGCCAAATAGAATTGTTCTTGCTCATCAACACCACCTGTTGTGATGATTTTTCATATCAGTTATATCGCTCATCTCAAATTTAAGTTGGCTACTTTTGCAATGAATAATCTGCATACACCCTAGAAATACCTTATTCCGGCAATGCAGAAAATCGCCAGTATGTCAGTCCCATAACGGCGCTGAATCTTTTTCGAACCAAACAATATGGCGCAGAACATCCATGTTCTGCCGTTTTCATTGATAACATATTGAAGTTAAATTACTCGAGTAGTGGTTACACTACTCCGGCGGAGACAACGGCACCTCCCCGCCACCTTTTGTCATCAATTGCATTTGTCTTTTTCAATATCTTTCATTGTGTGAAGAGCCGTTGGTCTCAGAACTGATAGCCCACAGTAATGCCGTAGGTAAGAGGCCGGCCAGTTACTCGAGCAGCGCCTTCAGACGAAGCCACGACGGAATTGTAATAATGCTCGTCGGTAAGGTTTTTACCCCAAAGCATAGCCTTCCATCGTCCATCCGCAGATTCGTATCCCAGGCGAGCATCTACGGTTGTATAACCGTCTATTTCGAAATAGTTTTCGGTAATCGACTTATGGAACCCGCCGTTGACACTATCGGGAAACTTGGGGTGAACGGCGAGAGACAGGCTGCCTGCATCAAAAACCGCGTCTGAAGTGGATTGTCCTGTGGCATTCATCCCCAGGAAGACTACGCCACCCTGCGCCAGCGGGCGCCGGTAATCCAGTCCCAGGGTATAGGTGAATTCCGGCGTATAGGGAATTTCATTTCCGGACAGATCCCGTTCCGCAGCGTAAACATCAAAACCAAAGTATTTGTCGACCTCTGAATCAAGATAAACAACAGAGGCGGTCAGCGTCAGCTCTTCAGTGAGTGAAGCCGTAATATCGGTTTCGACGCCCATAATTGTTGATTCCGGCACATTGACGAGTCGATCAATGGGGCCAAAGAGAAATATGTCAGTTTTACCTCTGACCTGCTTATCCTGGTAGTCGTAATGAAATATCGCGCCATTCCATTGAACCCGACCTTCCGCCATGGACATTTTAAAACCCGCCTCGTAAGAGAGCACGGACTCCTGGTTTACCGGGTCGAGTTGACTGAATTCGTTAGCAGCGATGTTAGGGAAACTACCAGATTTATAGCCTTTAGAGATATTGCCGTAGATGAGGATATCTTCGTTAAGTTTATAATCCAGGCCTGCACGCCAGGATACATTATCTTCATCCAATGAATTCTCGTAGAGGAACCCAGGAACACCTTCTCCTGGAGCGCCATTTAGGGAAAAGCAGTCACCTATCCCTATGGGATCAAACATTTTTCCTGAAAGCCCTCCGAGGAAATTCCAGAAAGCAGCAGCGTTGCTCCCTGCATCGACCGGTGTAGCTGTATTACCGCTGGCATCAATGGTGCCGGGCGCATTGGGGGGCGCATAATTACAAGAATAGGCATCGATGGCCGTATTGGTATATCGAGCACCCAGTTTGGCCGTCATTCGGTCGGTGACAAAATAATCGACATTGCCAAAGATTGCATAGGATTCGATATCTTGCTCCAACAGGGAACCGGTCTGGTTGATATAGAATGTCTGCGGCCTATAGGTTGTGTTGTCTGGATAGAAGAGGAGTAGCTGATCTTCTTTGGTGGTGCTTTTTTCGTAGTTGGTACCCAAAATCCAGCGCACATCGTCGTAATCAGCTGATAATCTGATTTCTGAGAAGGTTGAATCAGCGCCACCTTTGTTATGACCAAAATCCGCTGTAACCATAGAAGTCCCATCGCCATCCTGGATTTGATTCTGCTTGTAGTCGCTATAAGCTACCAGTGCTGTTAAGGACAAAGTGTCGGTCAATTCAAAATCACCCCGTAACGACCCCTGAAAGAATTCCTTGTCGCCGGAAGGTTCTACCACTTCAGACCAGTCGGCCTGACGATTATTGCTTTCGCTGGCAAACGGGATAGCCGCTTGGCGAAGTGCATTGGCCGGTGCAGCCTCATAATTCTTTGGCGTTACAGCGATAAGCTGCATGGCCTGAGGGTCGGATTTGTCCCGCCAGCCGTTAATATTCAGGTTGATTTCTGCCGTATCTGTAGGTTCAAACCTTAGCTGAAGGCGTGCTGCTGCGTAAGACTCTTCGCCGTTTTCATCACCCCTGGTCACACTTTTTTGCCATTCGTCAGCATTGACTGCCTGAATCGACAATCGAGCACTGGTGGATTCGGTCAGTCCACCGCTAACGAATGCGTTGGTTTCGATTTTATTAAAGCGACCGTAACTAAAATCTCCACCATAACTAAGCTCCTGAGTAGGTTTTGCTGCAATAAAGTTAATGGCGCCGCCCGTCGAATTCTGGCCAAAGAGCACGCCTTGCGGCCCTTTCAAAACTTCGACGCGTTCGAGATCATAGGCACTGTGAGCCGCCATAACAGGAAACGGCAGCGGAATTTCGTCCACATAAAGACTGGTAGCCGGATAAACCCCCAGCGAGCTTTCGTTAAATCCTACGCCTCGAAGGGTGAGAATGGGCGTGTTCTGCTGACTAGTAGCAAAAACCAACCCTGGAACTATGGAAGTAATTTCCTCAAGGGACGTCAGTTTTTGCTCAGCCAGCCTTTGACCGGATACCGCCGAGATAGACATGCCAATTTGGTTCGCCGTTTCCTCCCTTTTGTTGGCGGTTACAATAATTTCTTCCAGAGCCGCCTGTACTGGCGCCGCAATCGCAATTGCGCTCAAAGTTACTAGCGAAGTAGCAACACTGGATTTCAGTTTGAATTTTCTATAGCTCATAACGGTCTCCCTTAATTTTACTAATTGTGTTTTTTTAATTTAAATGTTTAAACGGGCATTACCCTTTCAGTGACTGGGCATACCTCAATGTCGCCTGAATATAAAATCAATTCCCTTCAAACTTGGGCTGGGTTTTATTGAGAATGGCCTGCACGGCATTCCAGGAATCATTGGTTCTGGCGCAACGGGCAATGGCCTGGGCTTCCATTTCCAGCTGGGTTTCCAGCGGCTGATCGGTGCAACTCAACAACAGCCGTTTCATTTCGCCGAACGTCACCGTGGGGCCTGCCGCAAGCTGGGCTGCGAGTTTTCGAGCCTCGTCTAAAACGTTTTCGTCAGCGACGATTCTGTTGATCAAGCCATTGCGCAGGGCTTCGTCGGCGTCCCAGGTTTGATTGAGCATTAAAAATTCAGCGGCCTTGCGGCTGCCTACGCGGCGGGGAATAAAGTAACTGCCTGAACCGTCGCTGACGTAGCCTATCTGGTTATAGGCGGCGTAGAATTTCGCCGATTTTCCGGCAATGGCAAAATCGGCCATTGCTGTTAACGCTGTGGAGCCACCCACCGCCAGGGCGTGAACAGCAATAACCACCGGCGCGTCGGCGCGAACAAACCGGGAAATGGCCATATGCAAATTGGAAGTGGCGTCTTTCAGCTGGCGGGGCATGACATCGCGGCCAACGCCGCCCAACCATTTGAGATCGGCGCCAACGCTGAAATACTTGCCCTCTGCGCGGATCAAAATGGCGCGGACACCTTTGTTTTCACTGCATTCATTGGCAGCGTCGCAAAGTTGCTGACAAAAATGATTGTCAAAGGGATTGCCGCGCTCAGGTTGGGACAAAATCACTTCGCCAACGCCGTCTTTTACCACTAATTCAATGGCATTTGTGTTTTCAGTAACCATGTCAATAATCCTCTATTCGGTGCTTAATAATGATTCGCGAATCTGTTTTTTCAGTACTTTCCCCGCTCCATTGAGGGGGAATTCTGCAACGATGTGCAATTCTTTTGGCACTTTGTAGCGCGCGAGACGGTTATGACAAAATTCCGTCATCTGCTCCAGTGTTAGTGACTTTGCTGGCTTTAAGATGATCACTGCTACCGCGCGTTCACCCCAGTGATCATCTGGCCTGCCGACAACAGCAACATTGGCAATGGCGGGATGCGCCATCAGCACACTCTCCACTTCAGCGGGATAAATATTTTCGCCACCGCTGATAATCATGTCCTTGATGCGGTCGCTGAGATACAGATAGCCTTCGCTGTCGAGGTAGCCAATGTCGCCGGAACGGCACCAGCCGCCGTCAAGGAATAGTTCCTCCGTTGCCTGTGCACGGCTCCAGTAACCGGAGGTGACATTGCCGCCGCGAACACAGATCTCACCTTTGACGTCTGGCTCGGTAATGTTGCGGCCTTGATCATCGACAATCTTTATTTGAGACAGCAGCATCGCCAAACCCACGGAATTGAGTTTTTCCGTCGCCAGCTTGGGATCCAAAAAGGTAGTGGCTGAGGAGCATTCGCTCATGCCATAACAGTGGCTCACCGGAATGCCTCTATCATTACAAAGACGCAGCACTGGCTCAGGGGTTGGTGCGCCACCAACAACAAACAGCCGCAGGCTCGACAGATTGGCTCTTGGAAAGTGCTCATGCTGGCTGAGCATGAGAATCATGGAGGGCACCATAAAGGTGATGGTGATGCCATGATTTTCGATGGCGGCAATGGCGTTGTCGGTATCAAAGCCGCGATGGAGCACCACATGACCACCCATAAGGAGGACAGAGGTGAGCAATACAAACAGGCCACTGACGTGGAAGGGTGGCGCGGTAACCAGAATCACATCCTCACTGGAAATGCCTGCGGCCAGATTCCAGTTGAGGTTGTTTGCCCACAGATTGCCGTGACTGAGCATAACCCCTTTGGGAATGCCAGTGGTTCCGGAGGTGTAGACGATGGCCGCAATATCGTCGCTATTAACGGCGACGGAGGGTGCGGTTCCCGACACTGTATTCAGTAGCGTTGTGAGAAGAGGCCATGCACCCGCTTGCCCCTCGGCAACGTCTGTTTGCAAATAGCACTGACAATCCAGATCCCCCACCATAGCGGCGAGAATTTCAGTGTGCTGGCTATCAACCACCAATGTGTGAGCGCCACAGTCGGCAATAATCGGTTTGAGCTCGGCGGCGCTAAGGCGAAAATTTAAAGGCACAAAAATAGCGCCGAGCTTGGAGCACGCAAACAGCGACAGCAATACTTCCGGGCAGTGAAAACCAAGAAAAGCAATCCGATCGCCCTGTTTAACCCCCTTTTCACTGAATACTGCCGCCAGGCGGTCAGCATCATTGACCAGTTGGGCATAGGTCCAGCGCCTGTCGCCAAAGGTCAGTGCTGGCGCATTTCCGGAAAATTCTGCACGCCGTGCCAGCCATGTGGACAATACTTTAGGCTCAAAATCCGTCACGTCTCCCCCATTTACAGGTTGTCGTTCTTTAAAAACAATCATCGGCGCTGAACTCCCGGCGATGCTATGTGAATTATGAAGTATATGATACTAATAGGTCAACGATATTAGCCCGAATAAAATGTTTATAAATCATTAAGTTGGTTTTTCTTTAAATAAAAATATAATATATTTATACTTTTTGTTAGGTATATGATACAAATATGAAGGAGATGATCCTGAGATGCTTTCAGCTTTCAGCTTTCAGCTTTCAGAGAGGGAGTTCTGCTTCATTGGCGTTTTGTCGCTCCCTGGGACAGGCTCCTGAAAGCTAAACTATTGCACATTCAGCAGGCTGTAGATGGGAGGTGAAAGAAGATCCGCGTACCAGCCTAGCGGAGGGAGATATTAAGCCGTTACGTAGTGGCTGAATCCAGCAACTGGGAAATATTGCTTTTCATCACAGCCAGCGCCTGGACAGCGGTTTTTAGATTGTCTTCAGGAATATTGGAAAGGACAAAATCCTCGGCCTGGGAGGTGGCATCGCGAATGGAGCGAATCAGGTTTAACCCTGCCTTTGTCAGCATCACTCTGCTGCGGCGCAGGTCTTCAGGATCCTGGCGGACTCGCAATAATTCATTTTCTTCAAGGCGAACAATATGGGCGCTCAGGGAAGAGCGGGTTAACTCCAGCTCTTTGGCGAGCGCGCCTTTGGTCATACCGTCGCGCTTTTCAAGGAAGCTCAAAATCCACCATTGGGAGCGGGTGATGCCCAGCGGCTGCAACAAGCGGTCGACGACGCTTCTGCGCATACGGGAAACGTCGTGCACCAAATAACCTATCCAGTTGGGGTCGCTCTGTCCGGTAATGGATTCAATTTTTGCCACCGTGTGGCTCGTCAAGAATTTTTTCGGGTAGCTGCCAATATTCTTGCGGTTAATGTTGGCCTTGGCATCGAGAAGCACCTGGCGGGCAACAGCGAGATTAGCGGCTGAAATTCCGCTGCTGATGCCTAAGCTGAGTTCTCGTTCGATAGCCGCTGCCTGATCGAGCAGTGCCACGCCGCCATCGAGAATGGCGATGTTATGGGCGCGCTGATCCGCCGGGTCGACGTTGCGTACCAACAGACCCCGCGCTTCCATTGGCGCCAGCAATTTGCCCAGGCTGGCCTTGCCGATGGAAAGCTGGGCGGCAAGATCAGTCTGGTTAGATTTCTCGCCGCCCGTAACCGCCAGCGTCTTCAATGCCCACCACTGGGATCGAGTAATTTGCAGGGGTTTGAAGGAGCGATCAAACAGGGTTCTTTGCAATCGCGCAATATTGTGCACTATGACATGAAAATCACTTTTGATGCCCCCAGAGTGGGCAGGCAGGGTTTGTTCCATAAGGCGGATGGTCATCGGCGGTTTATGAGTTTAGCATCATGGTTTGATGGCTGGGTAAGTGCAGCTGCCATTATAGCCCTATTTTCTCGCTGCATTTGTCCGTCATATGGTTCGGTCAGCCTGCAATCGCTGAGATAGGCCTGGGCAGGAGCTTCTGCCCAGGTTACCTCGCTGCAAATAACGGCCAAAAATCAGGCAGCTTCTTCTTGCGTAACAGCAAAATCATTATCTTCCTGAACCACTTCGCGAATCAGATAATCAAAGGCACCAAGAGACGCGGTGGCGCCACTGCCCATGGCGATAATGATCTGCTTAAAGGGCACATTGGCCACATCGCCAGCGGCAAAGACGCCGGCAACAGAGGTTTCACCTTTTG
>JBFXIU010000146.1:0-8494 GCA_050175615.1 Porticoccaceae bacterium
CCGCAGCGCCGCCATTTGGCGAGCATCGCAGGGAACCCGGAGGGTGCCGGAGCGGGGTGCCCTTTTTGTTGGTGACTTATTTTTGGGCATGCAAAAATAAGTCACTCGCCCAGCAGGGCGAAACCGCTAACCGAAACCAACACCGATAGTATTCAAGATTGCGGTATCGAAGTTACGAATAGTATGCTGACTCGCCAACAGCCGAAATAGAACAATGTAATCAGCACCAGTTTTATTCACTATTGTCATGTTGTAGCCCGTAGGTGATGGAGCCAAACTGGTCGTAGTGGTTACTCGGTCTGTAATCCGTTAGAATTGCCCCCCTTAAAATTTCATTCCTTGATGATCAGGGATTGCCCTTGGGTTGACAGTTAAACCCCGGCAATCCTGGAGAGAGGATTTTCTGAAAAGGTGCAAGCAGCTTGGAAATTAACCCCCTATTAAATACGCTCAACGACCTTCAGGCGCGCACCGACGTGCTTAGGGGGTATCTTTGACTACGAAACCAAAAAAGAACGCCTGACGGAAGTCGAGCTGGAGTTGGGCGACTCTGCCGTTTGGGATAATCCAGAGAGAGCTCAGGCGTTGGGCAAGGAAAGATCAGCCCTTGACGCCATCGTTGCCACCATCGAAAACCTGGATCGGGGTATTGCCGATGCTCGCGAACTTCTCGATATGGCGGTTGAAGAGAACGACGAGGGCACTGTCGACGAAATTCGTGCAGAAACTGCCAGGCTGGAAAAACAATTGGAAATTCTCGAGTTTCGCCGCATGTTTTCCGGCGAAGCGGATGCCAACAATGCCTTTCTTGATATTCAGGCGGGTTCCGGGGGTACAGAAGCTCAGGACTGGGCGGAAATGCTGTTGCGAATGTATCTGCGCTGGGCCGATGACAAGGGTTTTAAGGCGGAGCTGATTGAGTGTTCCGCCGGTGATGTTGCTGGTATCAAGAGCGCCACTGTCCATGTTCAGGGCGACTATGCCTTTGGCTGGTTGCGCACAGAAATCGGTGTCCATCGTCTGGTGAGGAAGTCGCCATTTGATTCCGGAAATCGCCGCCACACCTCATTTTCTGCGGTTTTTGTTTCTCCCGAGGTGGATGAAGATATCGAGATCGAGGTCAATAAATCCGATGTTCGCGAGGATACCTATCGCGCTTCCGGGGCTGGCGGTCAGCACGTCAATAAAACGGATTCCGCTGTGCGCCTGACCCACGCGCCTACTGGCATCGTGGTTCAATGCCAAAACCAGCGTTCCCAGCATCAGAACCGGGATACCGCCTGGAAAATGTTAAAGGCAAAACTCTACGAGATGGAAATGCTCAAGCGCAAGGAAGTGGCTCAGGCGCTGGAAGACAGCAAGTCGGATATCGGCTGGGGCAGTCAAATCCGCTCCTATGTGCTTGACGATTCCCGTATCAAGGATTTGCGCACTGGCGTTGAAACCCGCAATACCCAGGCCGTACTCGACGGTGATCTGGATAAATTTATTGAGGCTTCGTTAAAGGCGGGGCTTTAACTATCCACCGCCTTGCACGAACTGCGGGATTTCACAGTCAGATTCGCTCTGGCTACAATGATTCACCTCTATTTTGAAGACTGCACATGACTGATCAACTCGACGAAAACAAATTGATGGCCGAGCGCCGGGCAAAACTTGCCGGGCTGCGCACTCGCCAGAAGATCGCGTTTCCCAACAACTTTCGACCCGACAGCAAGGCTGGCGACCTGCAGTCAAGTCATGGGGAAAAGAGCAAAGAAGAGCTTGAACAACAGAACCTGATTGTCAGTGTCGCCGGTCGTTTGATCCGCAATCGCGGCGCTTTTATGGAAATTCTCGATGGCTCCGGCCGTATTCAGCTCTATGTCACCAAAGAGGCTCGGGAATTTGCCAAAACCCTGGATTTGGGTGACATCGTCGGCGTCAAGGGCGTGCTGCATAAATCCGGCAAGGGCGACCTCTATGTGCAATTGGACGAGTATCAACTGCTAACCAAGGCGCTGCGGCCATTGCCGGATAAATTCCACGGCCTGGCCGACCAGGAAATGCGCTATCGTCAGCGCTATGTGGATCTGATCGCCAATCCTGAGGTGCGCGATACCTTTCGCACTCGCTCTAAAGTTGTTTCGTTTATTCGCAACTATCTCAACAGTGCCGATTTTCTCGAAGTGGAAACGCCCATGTTGCAGGTAATTCCCGGCGGCGCTACCGCCAGGCCTTTTCGCACCCACCACAATGCTCTCGATATTGATATGTATCTGCGCATTGCGCCGGAACTCTATCTCAAACGTCTGGTTGTCGGCGGTTTTGAGCGGGTTTACGAAATTAACCGCAATTTCCGCAACGAGGGGCTGTCCACCCGCCACAACCCCGAATTTACCATGCTTGAGTTCTATCAGGCCTATGCAGACTACAACGACCTGATGGATCTCACCGAGGATATGCTGCGCAAACTCGCCCAGGAAGTGCTGGGCACCACGGAGGTTCACAGTACTGTCAAAAATGCCGAGGGCGAAGTGCTGCAGGACACAATCTACGATTTTGCCAAACCCTTTCGCCGACTGTCTGTCTTCGATGCCATTCTCCATTTCAATCCAGAGATTAACGCCCAGGCACTGGCAGATGAACAGGGTGCGCGGGAAATTGCCGAGCACCTGGACATTCCCCTTAAAGATGGCTGGGGTTTGGGCAAGGTTCAGATCGAAATTTTTGAAAAAACCGTGGAACATCGTCTCGATCAGCCGACTTTTATCACCCAATACCCCACCGAGGTTTCACCGCTGGCGCGGCGCAACGACAGCAACCCTTTTGTCACCGACCGCTTTGAGTTTTTTGTCGGAGGCCGGGAAATTGCCAACGGTTTTTCCGAGTTAAATGACGCCGAAGACCAGGCGGAGCGCTTTCGTGCCCAGGTGGCTGAAAAAGAAGCCGGTGATGACGAGGCCATGCATTACGATGCCGACTATGTGCGGGCGCTGGAGTACGGCCTGCCACCTACCGCAGGAGAGGGCATAGGCATCGATCGGTTGGTGATGCTGCTGACGGACTCGCCGTCTATACGGGATGTGTTGTTGTTTCCCCATATGCGGCCTGAAACTCTGTAATTTTGCTGGCGCCAAAAGAGCTGGCCACCATAGGCAAATTATCCAGCTTTACAGGGATCGAACCCTGTGCACTGCGATAAATCCCCCGAAAACTCAGGTATCGAGGAGTTAACAGATTGAACAGCGCTCAATCCATCAAGCTCGAGCCCGGCTGGATGGCTGTGCTCGGCGCCCAGTTTGATCTGCCTTATATGGTGGAATTAAAGGCTTTTCTCAAGAACGAAAAAGCCCAGGGAAAAGTGATCTATCCGCCGGGCTCACTCTGGTTTAATGCCTTTAACACCACGCCTTTTGACAAGGTCAAGGTGGTGATTCTGGGGCAGGATCCCTACCACGGCCCCAATCAGGCTCACGGACTCTGTTTTTCCGTACTGCCGGGGGTGCAGATACCGCCATCCCTTATGAATATCTACAAAGAAATCCAGGCCGATCTGGGTATTGCGTCGCCGAAGCACGGTTGCCTGACCCACTGGGCGGAGCAGGGTGTGCTGCTACTCAACGCGACCCTCACCGTTGAACAGGGACGCGCCGGTGCGCACCAGGGCAAAGGCTGGGAAGTATTTACGGATTGCGCCGTGCAGGCACTCAATGACCGGCGGGAGCAACTGGTGTTTATGCTCTGGGGCAGCTATGCCCAGAAAAAAGGCGCCATCATCGACACCAAGCGCCACCTGGTGCTGAAGGCGCCGCACCCGTCACCCTTGTCGGCGCACCGTGGTTTTCTCGGCTGCCGCCATTTCTCCCAGGCCAATGCCTACCTGGAAAAAACCGGGCAGACAGCCATTGATTGGGCATTAGCGCAATCACCCTGAAAGGGAATTCAGATCAAAAATTATCTTTCCACTGGCGAATAGCGGCAAAAACCTCAGTTTCATCCTTTGGCTGTTGCGAGAGGCGGCTGGCAGCCATTTTTTTGACGCTATCGCACCGGGAGCGCAAAAAGGGGTTGGTGGCGAGTTCCATGGCGAGTGTTGATGGCACCGTGGGCAAACCCTGTTCGCGGAGATTTTTAGCATCCTTGATGCGGTTGGCAAGCTGAATGTTGTGAGGCTCGACAGCAATCGCAAAATTAAGATTGGCGAGGGTGTATTCGTGGGCGCAGTAAATAAGTGTGTTTTCGGGTAGCTGGGCAATCTTGTCGAGAGACATAAGCATTTGCTCGGGGCTGCCTTCAAACAGTCTGCCGCAACCGCCAGCAAAGAGGGTATCTCCGCAAAAAAGCGCGGGGCAGTGGGGTGCCAGCTCGGTAAAATAGGCGATGTGGTCGAGAGTGTGTCCCGGAACCTCAAGAACGTTAATGCGGTGCCCCCAAAGTGAAAACTTATCTCCTTCGCGAAGTTTTTTGTCCACCTGGGGAATGTTGTCGGAAGAAGGACCGTAAACTGGGCATTGATAGCGTTTTTTTAGCGCATCAATGCCCCCGGTGTGATCCGGATGATGATGGGTGATTAAAATAGCACTGAGGGTTATACCCTGCTTGTCGAGGAAGGCCTGCACAGGTGCGCTATCTCCGGGGTCGACGACAAAGGCTTCATTGGTTCGGCTGTCGATACCGAGCCAAAGATAGTTGTCGCTGAATGCCTTGATCGGTTTAACGTCTATGGTCATTTTGCCTGCCTGTTGTTTCGTCTATCGGAATAGCTCATCATAGAGACCTAGTTTACATTAGTCACGGGGGTGGACAATGAAGTTCAGGTTTGCCCGCTTGTGTCGATCCAAAACCAGGGCGTCACCGGCGTCACCCAGTCCGCTGGAGGTGAATGCAGAGCTCTCACAATGGCTCGGCTCGCCGTTTGGAAGCCATGTCAGGGCGCTGGAATTGCAGGCATTGGAGGCACTTTTGCCCGACACTGCGGGTTATCGGGGCATGGCATTGCAGGTCGTTGAGAATTCCCCCGTACTTGATGGCGCCCCTCAGCTTCACAAATTTGCCATGGCCAGCTGTTCTCAGCAGTCGGTAGCGGCAATCAGCGATTTCTATGCGCTGCCGCTGCCTTCTTCAGTGGTTGATATGGTTGTTCTCGACCATGTCCTCGACTACTGTGAATTGCCCCATGAATCCCTTAAAGAGGCTGCCAGAGTGGTGCTGCCGTCCGGGCACCTGATCATTGTTGGTTTTAATCCTGTCAGTGGTTTTGGTTTGGCGCGGTGGTTGATGACCTGTTTTTCCCGGCGCCTTATTTGGCGTTGCCGCGGGCTTTCGGTGCCCAGGATCCTTGACTGGCTCAGATTGGTGGGATTTCAGTGCGAAAAAGTGGTTTACGGCGCCTATAATATGCCGGTGCAGTCGCGACGCTTTTTGTCGCGGATGACCTTTGTGGAGGAGGGCGCCAAAAAACTCCATCTGCCCCTGGGAACCTTTTATGTGATTGTCGCAAAAAAACAGCGGCTTCGTCCTATTACCGGGCGTCGAGACTGGCTTGCCAAAGCCATAAAGCCCGTAACCTTAATACCGGACTCCAAGATAGAGCCGACGAAAAATGGAGCCCGAGATGGGTAAGGAAGTAGAAATTTTCACCGATGGCGCCTGTCGTGGCAACCCGGGGCCGGGGGGCTGGGGGGCTTTGCTGCGCTATGGGGGCAGGGAGAAATCCCTGTGTGGCGGTGAGCCATACACTACGAATAACCGTATGGAACTGATGGCTGCCATTGAAGCCCTGGCCGCTTTGACGGAGCCGTGCAAGGTTCATTTAACGACAGATTCCCAGTATGTGCGTTTGGGCATCACCAAATGGTTGCCCGGCTGGAAAAAAAATAATTGGCGCACGGCAAACAAGCAGCCGGTGAAAAATCTGGACTTGTGGCAGCGCCTTGATGAGCAGGCACTGCGCCATGAGATTGATTGGCACTGGGTTAAAGGGCACAGCGGCCATCGGGAAAATGACATCGCCGATGCGCTCGCCAATCAGGCTATTGATGAAATGGGAGTGGCATGAGACAGATCGTACTTGATACTGAAACCACGGGCATGGAAACTGGCCAGGATCATCGCATTATTGAAATTGGTGCGGTGGAACTGATCAACCGCCGTCTGACTGGCCGCCATTTTCACCGCTATATACACCCGCAGCGGGAAATTGACGAAGGCGCCCAGGAAGTACATGGCATATCCCTTGAATTTTTGGCGGACAAGCCTGTGTTTCACCTGATTGCCGATGAGTTTCTGGATTTTGTCCGTGATGCGCAGCTGGTGATTCACAACGCACCCTTTGATGTGGGTTTTATCAACCACGAATTCGCCAAACTCGACAACCGCTTTGGCCGTATTCAGGATTACTGCGATATCGTCGACACTTTGGCCATGGCGAGAAGATTGCATCCAGGCCAGAAGAATAATCTGGATGCTCTCTGCAAGCGCTATTACGTCGATAATTCCCAGCGCCAGCTCCATGGCGCCTTGCTCGACGCTGAAATTCTTGCCGATGTTTATCTGGCGATGACCGGCGGTCAGGTTGATTTGGGGCTGCGCAAAGAATCTTCTGAGTCAGCAGGTGGCCAGAGCCAGGCAATCAGGCGCCTGAACGGTGACAGGCCGTTAACTCCGGTGATTCTCGCCAGCGCAGAGGAGCTTTGCGCCCATCAGGAGTTCTTAGAGCGCATTCAAAAACAGAGCGGCGCCGAACCCCTTTGGCCGGCCACAGATGCTGGTAGTTGAAGGTTTCAGGAAACCCTGGTTAATGTCATTGCCATGGAGGTGAAAATCTATATTTCGTTGATTCTTATGCACTGCCGCCCCTGATCGTGTCGAGGGAGACATTCCTGCGCGGGAGTGGCGAAAATAGAATTAATCAAGGCTTCGTTAACTCAATTTTGCGACCGACAATAGCAATGACCGTCCAGATCATTGCTATTGTCGCTTTAGATGGTGGCATGCCCTTTAAATCAGAAACCAGATGCAGGCCATGCCAGCCCCTGTAAGCACAAGTGTGTAAGGCAGCGCCATTATCACCATTCTGCCGTAAGAGAGGCGAATAAGGGGCGCCAGTGCCGAGGTCAACAAAAACAAAAAGGCGGCCTGCCCGTTGGGGGTGGCAACACTGGGTAGATTGGTGCCGGTGTTGATGGCCACCGCCAGTTTGTCAAAGTGTTCGCGGCTGATTTCTCCGGCATCAAAAACCGCTTTAACTTCATTGATGTAGACGGTGGCAACAAAGACATTGTCGCTGATGGCCGAAAGCACGCCGTTGGCAATAAAAAACATCAGCGGCTGAATCTGTTCGTCCATTTCCAGTACGGCGGCGATAATGGGGGAAAACAAATGCTGGTCGTGGATCACCGAGACGATAGCAAAAAAGACCACCAGAAGTGCCGTAAAGGGGAGGGCTTCCTCAAAGGCGTGACCGATCTGGTGTTCGTCAATCACCCCGTTGAATGCGGTGAGCAGCACGATAATCATCAGGCCGATAAGGCCAACCGCGGCAATATGAAATGCCAGGCTAAGCACCAATGTCAGCGCCACCAGCCCCTGAACGCCAAGAGCCACGTTGTCTTTTTTTGTCCGTTTTGCCGCTTCGATGGCGCTGAAGTCTGCCAGAACGGCGCGAACGGCTTCCGGGAGTTTCTGGCCGTAGCCGAACCAGCCGGTGGCTTCAAGAATCAGCGTGGTGAGGATGCCGCAGGCGAGGACGGGCATGGTCACCGGCGCCATGACAATAAAGAAATGGACAAATTCCCACCCTGCTTTTTCCGCTATTAGCAGGTTTTGAGGTTCGCCCACCAGGGTGCAGACGCCCCCCAGAGCCGTGCCCACCACTCCGTGCATAATGAGGCTGCGCAGGAAGCTGCGAAATTTGTCGAGGTCTTCGCGGTGAAACTCGTGGATCTCGTTGTCATTGCCGTGGTCGTGCTCGTCCACATGCTGGATTTTCTTGCCGGATGCCACTTTATGGTAAACGGCGTAGAAGCCGACACCGACGCTGATCAGCACGGCGGTTACGGTAAGGGCATCGAGAAAGGCGGACAGCACTGCTCCCATAAGGGTAAACATCAAGGACAGGACTATCTTTGAGTGAACTCTGACCAGTAGTCGAGTAAACGTAAACAACAGCAGGCCGCGCATAAAATAGATGCCGGCTACCATAAACATCAAAAGAAGAATGACTTCAAAGTTGGCAACAGTCTCGTAATACACGGTGTCGGGAGAAGTCATGCCGAGGATAACCGCCTCGATAGCCAGTAAGCCGCCCGGCTGCAATGGGTAGCATTTCAACGCCATGGCCAGGGTGAAAATAAATTCGAGGATCAGTATCCAGCCGGCTATATATTTGCCGGCAACCAGTATTAATAGAGGGTTAAAAACCAAAAAACCGATAATTGTGTATTTATACCAGTTCGGTGCCTGGCCCAAAAAGTTTGTGCCAAGCGCACTGAATACCGACTGCTGCATAGAA
>JBFXIU010000147.1:0-8363 GCA_050175615.1 Porticoccaceae bacterium
TGTCTGTTCTCCTTTCTGGCGGGGCACTCTCAGGGAGCCGCCCCGCCCCACGGGCCGGCTCCGCCGTCTTCAGGCCCGGATCATGGTGCCGTAGGCCTGCTCGGTCAGCACTTCGAGCAGCATGCTGTGCGGCACCCGACCATCGATGATGTGCACAGCCTTGACACCGCGCTTGGCCGCTTCGAGCGCCCCGGAAATCTTGGGAATCATGCCGCCGGAAATGGTTCCATCGGCACACAGCTCGTCCACCCGTGTGGGCGTGAGCTCGGGCAGCAGCTGGCCCTGCTTGTCGAGCACCCCGGCAATGTTGGTGAGCATGAGCAGCTTCTCGGCCTGGAGCTTGGTGGCCAGCGCAGCCGCCACCACATCGGCGTTGATGTTGTAGCTCTCGTTGTCCACGCCATAGCCGATGGGGCTGACCACGGGGATGAACTGATCGTCCTGCAGCGCCTTGACCACGCTCGGGTCGATCTCCTCGATGTCGCCCACCATGCCCACGTCATGTTCGATGGACGGGTCGTGCTGGTCCTTGAGCCGCAGCTTGTGGGCACGGATCATGGCGCCATCGCGTCCGGTCAGGCCCACGGCCTTGCCGCCCACCTGATTGATGAGCCCGACGATCTGCTGCTGCACCTCGCCGGCCAGCACCCACGCCACCACGCCCATGGTCTCGGCATCGGTCACGCGCATGCCCTGCACGAAGTGTCCTTCCTTGCCCAGCCGCTTGAGCGCCGTCTCGATCTGCGGCCCCCCGCCATGCACCACCACCGGATTGATGCCCACCAGCTTCAGGAGCACGATGTCCTCGGCAAACGCCTTCTGCAGGGCCGGATCGGTCATGGCGTTGCCGCCATACTTAATCACCATGGTCTTGCCGTGATATTTCTGGATGCTCGGAAGCGCCTCGGAAAGGATCTCTGCCTTCACCAGCGGAGAGAGCGTGCTCAAATCATTCATGTGATGTCATACCTGTGCACAAAAAACGGGACGGCACAGCATGGTCCGGACGGCATCCGTCCCTCCCCCTGTACCTCTGGATCATTGTAAGCAGCCCTCTGCCCGCACTCGGGCTCACGCCCCGCAACAGGATGTGAAGAAGCAGCCCCGGAAAACCGGCGCACTGCTTCCACGCACCTCAGAGCATGGACACCTGCCGCATGGCCTGCTCCACACGCTGGGCAACGGCATTCCAGGTGTATGCCTTCTGCCGCTCGTACCCCCGTTCTACCAGCGTCTGACGCAGCCCGGCATCTCCGTGGAGACGCTCGATGGCCTGCGCAATCTCCTGGGGCTTCTGCGGGTCCACCAGCAGGGCAGCATCAGCCGCGATCTCTGGCATGGAGGTGACGTTGGACGTGATCACCGGCGTGCCGCTGGCAAACGCCTCGATGATCGGAAGCCCGAATCCCTCGTAGAAGGATGGGAAAAGCAGCATCAGGGCGCCACGGTAATGTTCGGCCAGCTGCTCCTCGGTCAGACGTCCGGCGAACACCACGCGATCCTGCACGCCCACCTCCCTGCAAACCTGCTCGATGGCGGGTGTGGGCTTGCCCGTGAACACCAGCTTCACGGTGGCAGGCAATGCGGCAGCAGCAAACCCCTGGACCACCCCTTCCTCGTTCTTGTGGGGGCGCCGGTTGCTGACGCAGAAGATATAGGCATATCCCGGATCATGGGGGCGGACATCTCCGGAAAATATCTCCGATACGCCATTGCCCACATTGAATACCTTCTGCTCCTGCACGCCCATCCACTCCACGATGCGCGATTTGGAAAATTCGGACACGGTAAAGATGGCTCGTGCCCGGTGGCACACCCGCTTCAGGATGAAGCGGTAATACAGCTTCTTCAGGACGCTCGAATTACCCTCGCAATCGACATGATTGAGGTCGTGCACGGTCACGATATACGGCACGCGCGACCACACGGGGCCGTTGTAGCCCGGAGAAAAGAAGCAATCCTGCCGCGACACCCCCCCGAGTGCAGTGGCCAGCCGAAAGGGATCTGCTGGATCCGAGGGCGATCCGGCAAGCGGCAGCGGCACCACGGGCAAGCGGCGCGCCAACTCGGCAGCAAAGCGGCCTATCCCGTGCTCTCCGATCCAGCGTGCATCAAAGTAACAGGTCATACGAAGTCAGAAAATGGAGAGAAATGCAGGGCTGCGGGCAGACCCCTGACGGGAAATGGCCCGGCTCAGGCCGCCACCAGCTTGTCAAAGGCATGTGCAGCCTTGTCCTTGTCGGAAACCAGCGGTTCCGTGATGCCGTGGGCAGCCAGGGGCCATGCCACGCCCAGCTCGGGATCGTCCCATTTCAGACTGGCCTCATACTGCGGCGCGTAGTAGTCCGTGGTCTTGTAGAGGAAGTCGGCACTTTCGCTGAGCACCACAAAGCCATGCGCAAAGCCCGGCGGAATCCACAGCTGGCGCTGGTTGTCCTCGGTCAGCTCAGCGCCGAACCACTGTCCGAAATGGCTCGACCCCTTGCGGATATCCACGGCCACGTCGAACACGGCGCCACGCGCCACGCGCACCAGCTTGCCCTGGGGCTGCTGGGTCTGATAGTGCAGGCCGCGCAGCACCCCCTTTCGGGAACGGGAATGGTTGTCCTGCACGAAGCTGTAATGCGTGCCCGTGGCCGCATCGAAATCGCGCTGGTTGAAACTCTCGAAAAAGAAGCCGCGTGCATCGCCGAACACCTTGGGTTCGATGATGAGGACTTCGGGAAGCGTGGTTTCGATGATGTTCATGCCTTGACTCCATCCTTGAGCATGCGTTGCAGATATTTGCCGTAGCCGTTCTTGAGCAGGGGCTGCATGAGCCGCTCGACCTGTGCAGCGTCGATGAAACCGTTGCGCCAGGCGATTTCCTCGGGGCAGGCGATCTTGAGCCCCTGCCGCTGCTCCAGCGTGGCAATGAACTGTCCGGCATCGAGCAGGCTCTCGTGCGTGCCGGTATCGAGCCAGGCGTACCCTCGCTTCATGATCTGCACATGCAGGGAGCCCTGCTCCAGATAGGCCTGGTTGACGCTGGTGATCTCCAGCTCCCCGCGCGCGCTCGGCCGCACGGCCTTGGCGATGTCCACCACCTGGCTGTCGTAGAAGTACAGCCCGGTTACGGCATAGTTGGATCGGGGAGTCGCCGGTTTTTCCTCGATGCTGATGGCCTTGCCCGCCGCATCGAACTCCACCACGCCATAGCGCTCGGGGTCCTGCACATGGTAGGCAAACACGCTCGCGCCTGTCGTGCGGGCATCGGCCTGCTGCAAAAGCATGCTCAGGTCATGTCCGTAGAAAATGTTGTCACCCAGCACCAGCGCGCTCGGCGCGTTGCCCACAAAATGCTCCCCAATCAAAAAGGCCTGCGCCAAGCCATCGGGGCTGGGTTGCACCGCATATTCGAGATGGATGCCCCACTGCGAACCATCGCCCAGCAGCTGCTGAAAGCGCGGGGTGTCCTGCGGCGTGCTGATGATCAGGATATCCCGGATCCCTGCCAGCATCAGGGTGCTCAGGGGGTAGTAAACCATGGGCTTGTCGTACACCGGCAGCAGCTGCTTGCTGACGGCCAGAGTAGCCGGATGCAGGCGGGTGCCCGAACCTCCGGCCAGAATGATGCCTTTGCGTGTCGTCATGATGTGTGCGTAAGAAAGAGAATGCGACAGCCCTGCGGTTCACCGCGGGCCTTCAGAACTATTTCGCTGCCTTGCCATCGGGCAGAATCTCGGCCAGCATGCGCCGCACGCCCTGCTGCCAGTCGGGCAGCACCAGGCCAAAGGTCTGCTGCAGCCGCGTCGTGGACAGACGCGAATTGAGCGGCCGACGCGCCGGCGTGGGAAATGCGCTGGTCGGCACCGCTGCAATGGCCTCCTGCGCCACCCGCACCGGCACCCCTGCCTCCCGCGCCGTCTGCAGCACCAGCGAGGCATAGCCATGCCAGGTGGTCTCGCCACCCGCCACCAGATGGTAGAGCCCGGCACACTGCGAATCACCACGCAGCAGCTGGCGCAGCGCATGGGCCGTGACATCGGCCAGCAGCTCGGCTCCGGTGGGGGCCCCATGCTGGTCGTCAATCACGCTGAGGGCATCGCGCTCCTGCCCCAGCCGCAGCATGGTCTTGGCAAAGTTGCCCCCCCGGGCCGCATAGACCCAGCTGGTGCGAAAGATCAGGTGCTTCGGGCAATGCCGCTGCACGAGCTGCTCGCCCTCCAGCTTGGTGCGTCCATACACATTGAGCGGTGCCGGGGTATCGCCTTCGGTCCAGGGACGATCCCCCGATCCGTCGAACACGTAATCGGTCGAATAGTGCACCAGTGCCGCCCCCAGCGTGGCAGCTTCCTCGGCCAGCACGCCCACGGCCGTGGCGTTGAGGCAGCGCGCCAGCTCCGGCTCGCTCTCGGCGCGGTCCACGGCCGTATGGGCGGCCGCATTGACGATGGCATCGGGGCGCACGCGGCGCACGGTGTCCCGCAATCCCTCGGGATCGCCGAAATCCCCGGCCAGCGGCCGGCCCTCCCATGCCGGGTTGTCCTCCAGGCGGTGATCCAGCGCCACCACCTCGCCCAGCGACGCCAGGCTGCGCTGCAACTCCCAGCCCACCTGCCCGTTGCGACCCAACAGCAGAATTCTCATGATAGATTCCCCTCGCCTGTCACTGGTGGTACTGCCGGCTCACCCACTCCCGATAGGCCCCGCTCTGCACGTTCTGCACCCATTGCGGGTGATCTAGATACCACTGCACCGTCTTGGCAATGCCAGTCTCGAACGTCTCGGCAGGCTTCCAGCCGAGTTCACGCTCGATCTTGCGCGCATCGATGGCATAGCGGCGGTCATGACCGGGACGATCCGTCACATGCGTGATCTGCGTGCGATAGCTCTGGCCATCTGCCCGAGGGCGGAGCCCATCGAGCAAATCGCAGACGATGTGCACGATGTCGATATTGGCCTTCTCATTCCAGCCGCCCACGTTGTAGGTCTCGCCCACCTTGCCCGCTTCCAGCACGCGACGGATGGCACTACAGTGGTCCTTGACGTAAAGCCAATCCCGAATCTGCATGCCATCGCCATACACCGGCAACGGCTTGCCAGCCAGCGCATTCACGATCATGAGCGGGATCAGCTTTTCAGGGAAATGGTAAGGGCCGTAATTGTTGCTGCAGTTGGTAGTCAGCACCGGCAACCCATAAGTGTGGAGATAGGCACGCACCAAGTGGTCGCTCGCTGCCTTGCTCGCGCTGTAAGGGCTGTTGGGCTCGTAGCGGTGGTGCTCGGTAAACGCCGGGGCCGTCGCTTCCAGCGTGCCATACACCTCATCGGTCGACACATGCAACAAGCGGAAAGCCGCCTGCTCGGCAGACCCCAATCCCCCCCAATACGCCCGCACCGACTCCAGCAAATGGAAAGTGCCCACAATGTTGGTCTGGATGAAATCCTCTGGCCCATGAATCGAGCGGTCCACATGGCTCTCGGCCGCGAAGTTCACCACAGCGCGGGGACGATGCTCGGCCAGCAGCCGCTCCACCAGCGCGCGGTCGCCAATATCTCCCTGCACAAAGAGGTGGCGTGCATTGCCCTGCAACGACGCCAGCGTCTCCAGGTTCCCCGCATAGGTGAGCTTGTCCAGATTGACCACCGGCTCCTCATGCCCAGCCACCCAGTCCAGTACAAAATTCCCGCCGATAAAGCCGGCACCGCCAGTTACCAAGACCGTCATGCCACATTCCTTTCCTGATCAAATTTATCCCAACATGCTCGCACGAACGCTCCAAACTCCTGCCGAAAACGCGCGTCCGAAAACCCCTCGGCATGCGCCCTGCACACCTCAGCGCTAAAGGGAACCGCAGACCGTTCAAACAGTTCTACCGCATCGGCAATTGCTTCGGGGGTCTGCGCATCGAAAAACAGCCCCGTGGCCCGTTTCGCATCCTCTGTCTCCACCACCGTCTCTAGCGCTCCCCCCTTGCCATAGGCAATCACGGGCGTACCGCTCGCCATGGCCTCCACGGGCGTGATGCCAAAATCCTCCTCGGCAGCGAAGATAAACGCTTTGGCCCGCATCATGTGCTCCTTGAGCACCGCAAAGGGCTGATACCCCATCACCTGCACATTCGGCCCGGCCAACGCCCGGATTTTTTCCATATCGGGCCCGTCACCGATCAGCACCAACCGGCGGTCTGGCATGCGCGCAAAAGCCTGCACAATCACATCCATCATCTTGTAGGGCACGAGGCGCGAGGCAGCCAGATAGAAATCTTCCTTCTGTGCCTGACAAGTGAAATCATCCACCGACACTGGCGGATAAATCACAGTGGCTTCCCGGCGGTACACCTTGCGGATGCGCCGCGCAATAAACCGCGAATTGGCCACAAAGGCATCCACTCCCGCCCCTGTGCGGTAGTCCCATAGCCGAATCTTGTGCAGCAGCCAGCGTGCCAACCACGCCTTGGCGCCATGCACCAGCCCAGACTCCCTCAAATACTGGTGCTGCAAATCCCAGGCGTAACGTATGGGCGAATGCACATAGCTCACATGCAACTGATCCGGCCCCGTCAACACCCCCTTGGCCACCGCATGAGAACTGGAAATCACCACGTCATAGGCCGAAACATCGAGCTGCTCGATCGCCAGTGGCATCAAGGGCAGGTAAGCCCGATATTTACGCCGCGCCCAAGGCAGACGCTGAATGAACGTAGTGGTGATCTTGCGAGAAGCCAAAAACGGCGTTTTACGCACAACCTCTTCGTCTAAACAAACACAAAAAACATCCGCTTCAGGGAACACCTTCAGCATCTGTTCCACCACGCGCTCAGCGCCAGCGATGGAAGTGAACCACTCATGAACAATAGCTATTTTTCGCATATTAAGATACAAACCTTTGTTCGGCACAAGAAAAATTCACGCCCAAAAATAAAAACACCCATATAAACATAGAATAAGCAGGCGTCACAGACAGCAAGCTTCCCACTGTAAAAAATAAACCAATTAAAAAAAGTTTATCTCTAGGATCATGCCGCAATTTATAAAATTGACGCAAACAATACAAAAGCACAGAAATCATGAAAATGAAACCAAAAATCCCCAATTCAGCCAAAACAGAAACATAGGAATTCTGCGGGACACTTCCAGCATTCAAGTACTCACTCACAAAACTAATGGGGTACAAATTTGAATAATGAGGCATATAATAAATAGAAGCCCCAGGCCCCACACCAAAAAATGGGTGATCCAAAAATATCATGAGACCGAGCTTGGCAGTATAAGCACGCATAAACCCCGAATCCCCTGTCGAATCAGGATTAGAGAAGAAATTCATAACCTTCTCAATCCCCATGTAGTAAAAATAATCCCAAAATCCAGAATAATAAACAATCAATAAAAATAAAAATAAAAATAAAACGTATTTCAATAATTTTCTGAAACTGAAATTCGAAATCAACAAATTCATCAAAACCAAAGAGGCAAAAAATGCGACCAATGCCGATGACATCGTTGAAAATAGCGCAACAAGCTGCACAAATATTACAAAATGGCGAAATTTAGCACTCAATAGGTTTTTATAGTAAATAGAAAATAATACTATCCACCCTTTATACAATACATACAAAGAAGTCTCTTGAATCAAACAAAAGCCTCTCCCAGCATACTCAATGACACCTACATTTTGCACAGAATCCGGCAACACCTGAATAATACCCGGAATCGAAAAAAAATTCAAAACAGAAGTAAACAAAGATAGTATGGCAATAAAAAAACCAACGCAAATACACCAATAAATAACCTTTTCTTTGTTGCGATAAATCCACTTTGAATTAACTATTAAAAAATACGAAACAAAACACAATCCATAATAAAAAGCAGGCACAAAGGTGGCAGGGAAAGGCATGTAACGAAAATCCTGCCATTTATCCGGAAATGCCGCCACATAAGAATTAAAAGGCGGATCCGAAAGCCAAAAATACCAAAGAGAGATAAAGGGAGATGCGACAAAAAAAATAAAAAACAGCCAATTTAACCGCACTCTCCCTTCAGACGCTTTTTTTAGAGCAAAAAATACCCCAAAAAAGGCCAATATCTCATATATCCTCAAAGATCCACCAACCCTAATAACCGGGAATTGCTGAAATCCAATAAATATAATTATCAGAAATGGCAGCCAATCTATTTTTTTACCATCTGGATACGTCATTACTTTTCGCACAATATGGAAACATTACACCAAGAAAATAAAATAAACCACTTATCAATACCCACAAGAATACCATTAAAATTAATCACATCAATTCATCCAACGATTGATTACTGAGGGCGCGCGACCATTGAATCAAATATTCCCACACAATCACTCGTTTCAACAAAATCCTATAAAG
>JBFXIU010000148.1:0-8362 GCA_050175615.1 Porticoccaceae bacterium
AGAGTGGCCTCCACCAACGGCGATGTAACCGGCCTTTCATAACGATCGAAATCTAGCGGTTTTTTTTTCATTATTTATCCTCTTTCGCCCTTAATTGCCGCCACCTGTAGTTTGTTTTTTTATCGGTTTTGCTGGAGGCTATATTGCAAGCGGGCGAATCAAATGTCAATATTAGTTGTACAATATTGTTCTACAATATTGATCTATGATAATATCGCCAGCAACCGTCTACACGTCGGTGACACGCATTATTTTACAAAACCAAAATTCATCGATAACAATATAAACAGCTATAAATACAGGCTATTTCTACAACAAAATACTACTGGAGCGACAATGAACAACCCCAACCCTCCCCGTGTTCTTATCGTCAATGATGACGGTATTGATGGCTACGGCATTCAATTACTTGAAAAAATTGTCAAGGGTTTTACCGATGATGTCTGGGTAGTTGCTCCCGATGAAGAGCGCTCAGGAGCCGGGCATTCAATGTCGCTGTCACACCCCATTCGCGTCAAAAAACTTGACGACAGACACTTTGCCGTTAAGGGTTCACCCACCGATTGCGCGCTTCTCGGCATCAATGAATTTTTAGAAAGAAAAAAACCAGACATTCTCCTCTCTGGAATTAACGCAGGCCCCAATCTCGCCGAAGACATCACCTATTCAGGTACTGCATCCGCAGCGATGGAGGGCGCCATGCTCGGAATCCCCGCCGTTGCCTTAAGCCAAATGCGCTCCTATGGGACACCGGTTCACTGGGAGACTTCAGAACAGTACCTACCGGATATCATAGAAAAGCTGATAAACATGAAATGGACAGAGGGAACCTTTGTCAACGTCAATGTACCCAATGTACCGCCAGAAGAAATCACCGGTGTCCGCGTCACCACCCAGGGACGCCGCCCGCCGGGATCATTTCAGCCGGTAAAACGCATCGATGAGCGCCACGTTCCCTACTACTGGATCAAGATTGCGTTTATGGAAGGCAACTGCCACCACGGCACAGACCTGGAAGCCATTCAGGATAAAGCCGTATCCATTACGCCACTGAAACTGGATATGACCGACAAAGATCTGGGTGTGCAATTAAAAGCCATATTCCCTTGATGGCAATAATCGTTGGCGTTCAGCTTTTTCGAGCAATTTGGCAGACAAACCTGCTCAGGACATCAGGCTGCCGCCATTGACGTGCAACACCGCGCCGGTAATAAAACTGGCGCGGTTAGACGCCATAAAAGCGATAGCCTCAGCAATTTCAGCAGACTCGCCGAGACGGCCAAGAGGAATTTCGTTGGTAACATTAGCAGCGGCGCCAGTGTGATCTGCTGCCATCAACGCCTCTACAGTTTCCGTGCGGGTCGGTCCGGGTGCGACGATATTCACCCTGACCTTGGGAGCGATCTCGTGAGCCAACGCTTTGCTAAAGGCATCCAGCCCCGCTTTGCTGGCAGCGTAAACAGACAAACCTGGAACCGGCTTCTCGCTGGCCAGAGAAGACACATTGACGATCGCGCCAAAGCCCTGAGATCGCATTTGCCGGGAAACGGCCTTGCATAAACGGATCGCCCCCTGAAGATTGACTGCCAACATCTCGCCGACATAATCATCATCGAGATCAGCCACAAGAGAGGCGGGATAAATACCTGCCACATGGGCGAGAATATCTAGCCTTCCCTTTTCTTTGACGATGGCATCAATAGCCCTATCGATAGATCCTGCAGCTCCGAGGTCAAACACTGACACAGAGGCACCAGGAATGTCCCGTTTTATCTCTTCCAGCTTATCGCCATTGCGTCCACCCAGAACAACCTGAGCTCCCCGCGATGACAGCAGTTTTGCAACCGCATAACCAATGCCGCCAGTCACACCAGTCACCAAGGCGACCTGGCCTTCAAATTCATTCGCCATCGCACACCATTTTAATTCAAACTGACAGGAATTTTTTTCTCACTGCCATCCGCAGTACACATTGATACGTACACAACATCGTCGCCGCGAAGGGAAGAAAAAACTTCATGGGAAATCTGCGCAAAATGCTCGCCATGATCCACGTAGATCCAGGCGGAGAGGCCGGCAGCCTCAAAAACCAATAAGGAAAAAAGCCCGACGCGCACCGCAGGTTTTTTGAACCAGCCACCTAGCTTGTCGTAAATAGTGACGATTTCCTGGCTTTGCTCCTTGGGAACAACGCCACAGAATTGCCCCCATCGCCGCAACATCAATGAACATTGAGCAAACAAGAACGCGGCAAACACGCAACAGGCCATAAGATTACCCCAAGGGGACAATTTTCAACGTTTGTTTAGCATCGAGATTCAGCTTCACCGTGGCAGCACCATCCGCAGCCGATTGAAATTCAATGCCTGTGTGTTGGACAGCATAGCGCCTGCCAGGGTTCAATCTACCCAGTGTTAGTGTTGTTGTAACTGCGCCCTGACCAGGCAACAAAACCAGATCCAGAGATTCGCCATCGGATACCGCATGGGTAACTATGACCTCAGGATAAACAGCGTCTTTAAGAACCGGCCCCTTGCTGATCGCTTCCGGCAAACCCTTATTAACCATATCCCGAAGCGTATTGGTGGCGCCAAACGTCAAGGCTTGCGCCATTCCTTCACCGTACTTTTCATCCATTTTGCGGCTGATGCCGTCTATCACCTGCTGGTCACCCATTTCAGTGGCTGCCCACAAAGTTACCACCAATGGATTGATGTCAGCCCAACGCCTGAAATCTGAAGGCTGCCGAGTATCCCAACCAAATTCCATCAACTTGTATTCGATATTACCTTTGGCATCAATGCTGATAAATTGGCGCTTAAGCACTTCCCATAACCGCTCCGCCTTTTCAGGGGTGAATGTGGTTAGAAAACGTATACCCCAGGCCTCGCCAAACAAACCCGAAAGGGTCGGCACAGAAAAACCGAACGGTGTTGAGGTGCAAACTCGCAAGCGTCCATCTGACAGCAACATTTCATCTTCCATGGTGTCATAAAAGCGATCTGCAACCTGATCAGCATAATGAGTGCCGTGACGCTTATCGTGAAATAAGAGCGCATTGAAACCGACAAGGTTACACATGGAATAAACCCATCTGGGCTCGCAGGGAAACCAACCGATATCATATCGCTTGAAATTTTTTATCAGGGTTTCGCACAATGTGCTGTGGCTGTATTCAAAAGCTGTGGATTCGTCCCACCGAAATGTCAAGGATCCAGGCGCTTTAAAAAGGCTAGAACCGCTGGCGGTTTCAAACATTCCCAGAGATACTCCGAGAAAGCCGGAGAGCATAATGTTATCAATGGCGATGGGATCTTTTTGATAACTAAAGTTTCCCCACAGACTTTCATAACGCCAGTAGTCCCAAGTTTTTCTGTCGATATGCTTTCTGATCAGGTTTTCTTGTGCTCTATTCAAATAACCGTGAAATGACGGCAACTGGGAATATTGGATCATCGCCAAATTCCAGGTTGGCGTACAGACCTGATACCTTAACGAGTCCTGCTGCCATTTATCATGGAAAGAAAATCCCTGCCACTGATCAATCGGTTGCAACGCCAGATCCAGCATGCGGCGGAATTCAGCCACTTGAGGATCCGTCATTGCAGGTCGAATAGCCACCGGAGAATCCCTCAGTAGCGGCTTGACATTGGCAAGCTCGGCATTCACTGCTTTGGCTTTTTCTAGCCCCTCGACAAATTGTTTTTTCCTTCGCAAAAACAGATAGCCATGAAAAGCCGCCAAGCCAGCTGGTGCAAACCACGCAACCCACTGCCAACCCGTACCATTACCTATATAAACGCCACTAAGTGCAGCGCCTGCCAACAAAACAGCGGGGGGCAACAAAATAATGCCTCTAGCCCACCAATAAAATAGAGATGCCAGGAATGCGGCAAAGGCCAGAACGCCCAAAATTAATCCCAAAACACCACCGGCATAAAGGAATCCGGCACCCGGCCAGACAATACCTAAGCCAAAGGCTTTCCATGCTGGCGACGCCGACATAAAGACAGGCGTCATGGCTGTGACTGCAATAATAAATTGCAACAAATAAAATCGATTGAGCCTGCGCCTTAAAAGCGGGCCATTAGGTTTTTCCTTGAGAGGGATAAGAGGAATTCTGTCTATCAGGGTGGAATGATTCGAATGTCCCTTCGACATGTCCATATCCGAACCACGCATAATAGTTTCGTTATTCATCAACAATTACCTCTTCGGCATTATATTTATGTGTTTAGGCTCCGATACAGAATGGTTGTACCGGAGCCTGTTCTTACACCATGATACAACTAATAATGCCAGCTAATACGGATCCCATAGGTTCTCGGCTGGCCGGTAAATCTGGAGATTGACGCCAGGTTATTTTGGACGTTAGTCCAGTAAAACTCATCAGTTACGTTATAACTGTAGGCCATCACTTTCAGCTTACCATCCGCTGTTACAACACCGGCACGCAGATCAACTAAGGTATAAGCATCAACATCGAATCGCTCATCTGCTGTCACAAATGCCGTTGTCGTATTATCGAGCTGGGATGAGGTTTCACTATTATGCGTGAAGGACACCCCAACAAAAGCATTTAAACTATCTGTTAAAGAAAACTCGTAGGACGCATCGCCAATCACTGTAAGTTCAGGAGCAAACGGGAATTCCTGGCCGCTAAAATTATTCAACGTACCAAGGGCGTTATAACCTTCAAATTTCGTGACTTCGGTTTCAATATAGGTGGCGCCAATGCTCATACGGAAGCCGTCAAACGGCTGTGCAACCAACTCCATTTCTGCGCCTTTTACTTCACTTTCCGGTATTTGAACCAAGGCGTCCAGGGTTCCAAATACAGCATCTGGGCTCCGCCCTCTTAGCTGTTTGTCGGTATAGTCGTAGTAGAAGATAGCGGCTGAAAGATTGACGGTATTATCCAGGAAAGGGCTTTTCACCCCCAGCTCATAGGCCAAAACAGACTCCTGTTTTACAGGAATGTATCCGCTATAACTAGAAACTGACGCTGTTGGAAAGCTGCCAGACTTATAGCCCTTACTAATCCGACCATAAAGCAAACCGTCATTGGCAAGAGCGTAATTTAACCCCAGGTTCCATGAAGTGTTATCTTCATCCAATTGATCAAAAAGTGCCGGATCGAAAATTTCCGGGAAGTTTTGTGTAAAGGTGATACAGCCACCATTTTGCACATTGGTGCCAAAAATGGTGTTCCACCAGACATCTGTCTGTGAGGGCCCTTCGTAATCATTGGTACAGCCTTCAAAATCACGCTTACTGTCGGTATAACGAGCGCCGGCAACCAGGGTCAAACTATCAGTAATATCGTATTCAATATTAGCGAATATCGCTGCAGTTTTTATATCTTGGTCTGAGTAATTGAAGGTATAGTCACCAAAAGGCGCTCCGGGAATAGACCAGAGAGGATCAGACGAAGGGCCTTCAAAAAAGGCGTAGAAGAGCCTATCAAAGGTTTTGGTATCACTGTAGTTGCCACCGACAATAAAATTAAAACGATCATAGTCGCCAGCGATCCTGATTTCCTGAGAAAAGTCTTTTATGTAGCCGGTGGTATTGGTGTCAACGGTCGCATAAGTCGAGCCATCAAAATCCTGAACTGAATCTGTATCATAATCTGAGTAAGCCGATATTGAGGTCAGCGTAAGGCGATCGTTGATATCGTAATCGATACGAAGGCTTGCTTGGTAGAAGCTGTCATCCCGCTCATTATTTCGACCAAAAACGCCATAACCCCAGTCCGCAGCCCTTAAATCATTAGGGGCGCGGGGGTAGACGCGAAAGTTTTGCGCCTTGGGACTGCCGCAGGTGCCAGACAAATCAGCGCCGCAGGTGTCATCAATCAACTGTGCCGCTTGGTTTTCACCTTTATCCTGCCACGCTGAAGCCGTAAAAATCATATTGAGATCGTCGGATGGGCTCCAGTCGAGAATCATACGCCCCTGAATCTGATCTTTCTCACCCAACTCATCATCCCGAGTATAGCTTTTTTGCCAGTCGTCGCTTTGTATCACATTCAACGCCAAACGACCCTTGAGGGTTTCTGTGAGAGGGCCACTGATATACCCCTGAATATCAACATTGTTAAAGCGGCCGTACCCGGCATCTACCCCCATAGCAAACTCATCGGTAGGTTTAGCGGCGATATAGTTAATGGCTCCGCCCGTAGTGTTCTGACCGAAAAGTGTTCCCTGAGGACCTTTAAGCACTTCGACGCGCTCGATATCAAAGGTGGCGCCCTTGGTAGTTGCACTAAACGGCAGTTGTACCTGATCCACATAGACGGCTACTGTGGGTGCTGCAGACAATGTGGTTTCATAGAAACCAACGCCGCGCAGGGTATAGACGGGTGTATTAAAGGGCGATGGTTGAACCGTTAATCCAGGGACAATCTTGCCAAGATCTGTCGCCGACATTACGCCCCGCTCCATTAATGCTTCGCCGGTCGTCGCCGTTATCGACAGGCCAACATCAGTAATGCTTTGCGAGCGCTTGTTGGCAGTAACGATGATTTCATCAATACCCCGCGACGACGATTTTGCCGCTTCTTGGGCGATTGCATAACCACCACTACAGGCATAGGCGGCAATCGAGCCGACGATAGTTAATGCAATCTTATTTTTTCTCATTCCAGGACATACATTTTTAGTAATCATACTGATCCCCGCTTAATTTATTAGACTTCGTCTTTATTCAGTGTGGTTTTTGGGTAAAAGCTACACTTTTTTGCCTTCAATAGCCCTGCAACTGATGCTGTTATATAAAATCGTCAAGGGCTATCTGTTCATTTACTGCACTACTTTGCTTATCGCTAAACCTGTTCTGATGCTCCAGTCATGAGGCTTTGTAGGAGGAACTTCATCACAGAATTTATATTGCACAGCAATTTATTGTTTGTCAACATCGTAATACAATTTAATATAACAAAAACGTCATATTATATAGAAGAACAACACCTGATATACTTCACTCAATACTCGAACACTTAACGAATTTAAATTTTCAACTTTACTCAAAAGACATAACGACAGGCACAAGTCTGATGCAAAATACAGAGAACGAACCTCCCTTTATAGAGGTTCCAATCGACAGAAAAAGCGCTGATGGAGTACTGTAAAAGATCTCAAAACATTTAAAATATGGAATAAATTCAGGACGATTTGTGCCAGGACAACACCTTCTGGAAAGCGATTTAACAAAACAGCTAGGCTGTAGTAGAGGCTCACTTAGACCGGCAATGATCCATCTTGCCGCCGATGGAATCATCACTCTCAACCGCTTCAAAGGCGCGCGAATCAGCATCTTAAGTCGAAAATGTATCGAAGATTTACCAGATGTACTTGAAGCCCTCATCAGGTTTATGGCGATTAGAGCCCATCAACACATCCATGAGGCCGACAACAGGTTAATCATTGAACAGACCCTTAACGCACTTAAGGGTAGTGCTGAAACCGGGGACAGCAGCGATTATTTACAAAAGCGGCAGGGTTTTATAATGCGCTTATACGCGCCAGCGCAAACTCAGAACTGTATCGGGCTGTACCGCTTTTGCGGGCTGACCTGCTCAGAGTCCAGCTGCAAATCATGCTAGGGGCTTCGACATGGAAAACCCACGTCAAAGGCTATGAGGAAATTGCCGATGCGGTGCTTGCTGGCACAGTAAAAAAGGTTGAAAAAAGCGTTCATCGGCATGTCCAACGAACGCGAGAGCTTGTCAGGAAAATCCCCGACAGCGCTTTTCCCAGGGATTTTTAGCGACCCAAATCAGTTAACGTCGATATTTGCCGGGATTAGCCGGAATATGATCAAAACGACCAACAGGGCGAATGTTTGCATAGGCTTTTACAATAGGCTCAAGCTCATCTGGCGTTGCCCCGTGCATAATGACACCGTCGACGCCGAGATCGAATTGGCCAAGAATTTTTTCAGCGCACTGCTCCGGCGAGCCCGTCGCCGACGGCGCCAGCCACTCATCTGGCAACAGTTCTGCAATCTGCAATAATTGATCTTCATCGGCGTATGCATCTACCCATCCTTTAAAGTTGGCAATAATGGGGGCTTCGCGGAATTTTTTAAGCAGCGCCGGATCCCAGCGATTGGTCTCCACTAACAGGTCGCCATAAACCTGAAGATATGTGGCTAAGCGGCCTACGGTTTTTTTGAGGCGAACCAGATAGGGAAGGTGATCGCCGATGGTCGCAAATACAGACCAAACCCGTACAGAAGCTGGATCTCTCCCCGCCTTCTCTGCGGATCGTCTGACCTGATTAACCACCCTTGCAGTGGTTTCGTCGCTAAAAAACGTGTGCAAAACTACAGCATCGCAAACTCGTCCGGCCATATCCAG
>JBFXIU010000149.1:0-8361 GCA_050175615.1 Porticoccaceae bacterium
AGGCTGGCACAGGGCGCTGGAGGGTGTACTGTCCATCTCCAGGCCTTAAGGCGGCAACAGGCTAAAGATAAGGGGAGCTGAATTTTACAAGGGTGGGCAAATCCCGTATGATGCAGCCCTTTCCTAACCACCCCCCTGCGAATTATTTTGTTGCTTAGTCCACCCTGACATTTTTCTATTCCCTGGCAATACCCTTTTTTGCCAACGATGTTTAGCCCGCGCCGCTTGCCGGGGCTGGCCTGTCATATCGGTGCTCCACAGCATCCTTATTCTGTTACCAACAGCCATCAGTACCGACAGGGCTACTTTTTAGCTTGCCGATGGCGCTTATTTTTCAAGAGCTCACAGCGAAAGACTATGATCGAATCCATTAAACGGGACTGGTTGTCCAATATCAAAAATGACCTGCTGGCGGGCACCGTGGTCGCCCTGGCACTGATTCCCGAAGCCATTGCCTTTTCCATTATTGCCGGGGTCGATCCCAAGGTCGGGCTTTACGCCTCTTTCTGTATTGCCGTGGTGATTGCCTTTGTCGGCGGCCGCCCCGGTATGATCAGCGCGGCGACCGGCGCCATGGCGCTACTCATGGTAACCCTGGTGAAAGAGCACGGGCTCGAATACCTGCTGGCGGCCACATTGCTCACCGGCCTGTTGCAGATTGCCGCCGGCTTTCTCAAGCTCGGCAACCTGATGCGCTTTGTTTCCCGTTCGGTGGTGACCGGCTTTGTCAACGCCCTGGCCATCCTTATCTTTATGGCGCAGCTGCCGGAGCTCACCAATGTCAGCTGGCATGTCTACGCCATGACGGCGGCGGGTCTTGGCATTATCTACCTGCTCCCCCTTGTGCCTGTGATCGGCAAAACCGTGCCCTCGCCACTGGTGTGCATTGTTGTCCTGACCGCAGTCGCCATGGTTATTGGCCTCGATATCAGAACCGTGGGCGATATGGGCGAACTGCCCGACACCCTGCCCATTTTTCTGTGGCCGAATGTGCCGCTGAATCTGGACACCCTGCTGATTATTCTGCCCTATGCTGTCGGCCTCGCCGCTGTGGGCTTGCTGGAATCGATGATGACAGCCACCATCGTTGACGACCTCACCGACACCAGCAGCGATAAAAACCGCGAGTGCAAAGGCCAGGGTATTGCCAACATCGGCGCCGGCCTGCTCGGCGGCATGGCGGGCTGCGCCATGATCGGCCAGTCCATTATCAACGTAAAATCCGGCGGTCGCGGCCGCCTTTCCACCTTCGTTGCCGGCGCCTTTTTGCTGGTGATGGTGGTTTTTCTCGACCAGTGGATCAAACAAATCCCCATGGCGGCACTGGTGGCGGTGATGATCATGGTGTCCATAGGGACTTTTTCCTGGGATTCTTTGAGAAACCTGAAAAAACACCCGCTTTCCACCAATATTGTCATGGTGACCACCGTTGCCGTAGTGGTTGCCACCCACAATCTGGCCATCGGCGTTTTTGTCGGTGTGCTGTTGGCGGCATTGTTTTTTGCCAACAAAATCGGCCGCTTTATGGTGGTCAAGAGCGACAAAGCCGAAAGGGACACGCATCGCCACTACCAGGTTCTCGGCCAGGTGTTTTTTGCCTCGGCAGACCAGTTTATGGCATCGTTTGACTTCAAAGAAGTTGTCGACCATGTCACCATTGACCTCAGTCAGGCACATTTCTGGGATATTACCTCCGTTGCCGCCCTCGACAAGGTGGTAATTAAATTCCGCCGCGAAGGCACCGATGTCAAGGTCGTTGGCATGAATGCGGCCACCCAAACAGTGGTGGACAAGTTTGGTGTCTACGACAAGCCTGAAGAAGTCGAAAAACTGATGGCGGGGCACTGAGATGAAACATGAAGCCACGATCAACGGTGAGGAGAATATAACCATGAAAACAGTCACTGCCTGTATAGACGGCTCCGCCATTTCCGGCTCTGTTTGCGATGCCGCTGCCTGGGCGAGCACCCTATTGCAAGCGCCGCTGAAATTTCTCCATGTGCTGGAGAAAACCGCCAGCCCGGCGAAAGAAGACCTGTCAGGCGCCATCGGCCTCGGCAGCAGGGAGCACCTTCTCGACGAACTTATTGCCCTCGACGAAAAACGCGGCAAGCTGGCTATGGAGCACGGCAAGCATATGCTCGAAGACGCCAAACTCCGGGCGGCTAATCATGGCGTTAACGATATCTTTCTTCAGCAGCGCCACGGTGACCTGCTGGAATCCCTGCTGGAATGCGAGGAAGAAACCCGCCTATTCGTTATTGGCCGCCTGGGGGAAGGCCACGACCCCGGCGCGCGCGCCATTGGCTCCCATGTGGAAAACGTGGTGCGCGCCATACAAACACCCTTGTTGGTCACTGTGGGCAACTTCGCTCCGCCCAACCGCTTTATGATTGCCTACGACGGCAGCCCAACCGCAGATAATGCCATCGCCCGCATTGCCAAAAGCCCATTACTCAAAGCCATGAAAGGTGATGTGGTGATGGTCGGCGCAGACAACGACGACAACCGCAAACACCTGCACCAGGCAACGGCGCTGCTTGCCGACAGCGGCCACGATGTGGGCAGTCATCTCCTTCAGGGCAACATAATTGAAGAGCTGGAAAAGTTCCGCCAGGATCAGGGGGTTGGCCTCAAGGTGATGGGAGCCTACGGCCATTCCCGTATTCGCGAATTTTTTGTCGGCAGCAACACCTCGAAAATGATCAGTAACAGTCAGGTGCCCTTGTTGCTGCTGCGGTAACCAGAGCCCAGGATTATCGCCAGCAAAACTGGATAAACGACAGCAGGTTGTTTATCCTTAAAATTTCGTCTGCGGCTGGCCGGCGGACAAAGCCTGTCAAGAATCCGTAGCTCTGAAACCAAAACCTGATCTCAGAATAAACAGACAAGAAAAGTCGAATCAAGGCTTAAAATTTGCTTCATCAATAGCGCTGAATAAAGTAATCCATTCTGCTGACGCATCCGATAAAAAAGGACCAGTTATGACAGAGACTTCATCAGACTGTTACATCAACACTACGGCAAGTGACGCGTCCTCCACTCGACAACTGGTCGCAGACATCCTTGCCAAAGCGGATATCCGCATCAATGGCGACCGCCCCTGGGATCTCCAGGTGAAATGCGAAAACCTCTATGAGCGGGTGCTTGCCACCGGCAATCTCGGCCTGGGGGAGTCCTATATGGACGGCGACTGGGAGGCGGAGCATCTCGATGAGTTTTTTTACCGGGTTTTGCGCGCCAATCTCCAAAAAGAATTCAAACCGCTGCGCCTTCTTCCCCATATCCTCAAGGCAAAACTGCTCAACCGCCAGACCACAAAACGCGCCTGGCAGGTGGGCGAACACCACTACGACCTGGGCAACGATTTTTACCAGGCCATGCTCGACCCGCGCATGACTTATACCTGCGGTTACTGGCACAACGCCAATAACCTCGCCGAGGCTCAGGAGGCAAAACTGGATCTGATCTGCCGCAAACTGAATCTAAAACCGGGCATGAAAGTGCTCGACATTGGCTGCGGCTGGGGCAGTTTTATGGGCTATGCCGCAGAAAAATACGCTGTTGAATGCGTTGGCGTAACCATCTCCAAAGAACAGAGCACCCTGGGTCAAGAAAAATATCGCCATTTGCCGGTGAAATTCCGCCTCCAGGACTACCGCACCCTCAACGAGCCTTTTGACCATATCGTCAGCATCGGCATGTTTGAGCATGTGGGGCACAAGAACTACCGCACCTATATGGAAGTGGCGCATCGCTGCCTGAAAAAGGACGGCCTGTTTCTGCTGCACACCATCGGCAAAAACCAGCGCAAAAGCGGCACCGACCCCTGGATCGACAAATATATCTTCCCCAATGGCGAACTGCCCTCCGCCGGCCAGATCGGCGACAGCGTCGACAATCTTTTCGTTGTCGAAGATCTTCACAATTTTGGCTCCGACTACGACAAAACCCTGATGGCCTGGCACCAAAATTTTGAAGCGGCCTGGCCGCAGTTCAAAAACACCCTGGGAGACAGGTTTTACCGCATGTGGCGCTATTACCTGCTCAGTTGCGCCGGGGCTTTTCGCGCAAGAAACACCCAGCTGTGGCAGTGGGTGTTATCTAAACAAGGGGTGCCCGGGGGATACCAACGGGAGTCATAATCTCAACAAAACAAGCCCGCAATGACTACGGCCAACGGGCAGGCTGCTACAATAACCGCCTTCCACAACGAGTATTGCCACCATGGCCGATATAGGGCGCTCCAATCGTCTCCCCATCGTCAAAAAAACCGATTTCGGCCTCTACCTGGATGGCGGCATGGACGGCGATATCCTTCTGCCCAATCGCTATATTCCCAAAGACCAGCCCACCGAGCCAGGGAACAACCTGCTGGTGTTTATCTACCTCGATAGTGAAGACCGGCTGATCGCCACCACGGAAAAACCCAAAGCCCAGGTCGGTGAATTCGCCAGCCTCAAGATCAAGGACATCAACAGGGTTGGCGTATTTCTCGACTGGGGACTGCCCAAAGACCTGCTTCTGCCCCACTCCGAAATCAAGCGGCCACTGCAGGTGGGCGATTATTGCGTCGTCTATTTATACCTGGACGACCAAACCCATAGAATCACCGCCACCGCCCACCTCGATCGCCACCTGGATCAACGCCCCGCCCACTATACACTTGGCGAAACCGTGCAACTGCTCATCGCCGGGCGCACCGATCTCGGTTACAAAGCCATTATCAACGGCGAGCACTGGGGACTCATCCACAAAAACGACGCCTTTAAATTTCTGCGCAACGGTATGCGCGAACAGGGCTACATCAAGGAGATTCGCGACGACGGCAAAATCAGCCTCAGCCTGCAACCCCTGGGTAGCCAGGGTCGCGATGCCCTGCAAAACCTGATTCTGGAAAAACTCAAGGACGCCGGCGGCACCTTGCCTTTAAGCGACAAAAGCCCTCCCGAGGTGATCAGCCGTCTGTTTGGCGTCAGCAAAGGCAACTTTAAAAAAGCCATAGGCGCCCTGCTTAAGCAGGGACAGATTGTGATTCACCCGGACAGAATTACCCTGGTGTGAATGACTCTGACTTAGTGCCAAATCTGTCAATTGCGGAGAAAATCATACGCTTATCGTCAAAAATCACCTTTGGCTCCAATGAGCATTACCTATTCGGCAAAGTGACTTATTATTCATAGTGATTTAGTCTCTGCCGTTTCGTTTGACGTGTTTTGCGGAGACTTCTGCAATGGATGGTATAAACAGGGAATACCCGTGGGCAATCGGTTAGGCATTTTACTCGTTGACGACAAGGCGGCCGACAGGGCGCTGATGGAAGTCGTCTTGCGCCAGCAACTTCCCGCCGCCCAGCTGCAGATTGTCGCCGATGCCCTCACCCTGGGGGAAATACTGGCTGGTGGCGGCGTGGATGCCGCGCTTATCGATGCCGATCTGCAGTGGTATGACGCCTTCGCACTGGTTAAAAAGCTGAAAGCGGTCAATCCCGAGTGCCTGATCATTGTCTACAGCAACACCGGAATTCAGGCTCTGACCCCCGAAATTGCCGATCTTGGCCTTACGGCTTTCTACCGAAAAGACAGCGCCAGCCTTCTGGAAATTCCCCGCGTCTTCAAAGAGCGCCTGCTCACCACCGCGCCAACCGCCAAACCGCCCGCAGCTGAACTCAACCCGGAATCCAGTCCTGAACAACCCCGGGAGTTGCCCGCCTTTTCCGCCGCCGATAGTACTGAAAATGGCTTTACAGCGGAAATGTTTCACGCCATTTCCCACGACCTCAAGCAACCATTGCAAATATTCTGTCGGCAAACTGACCTCCTGGAGAAACGGTTTATCGATCAACTCGACGCCTCAGGACAGCAGCTGGTCGGCAATATGAAACTGGTGGCCGCTCAAATGCTACTGCTGCTGGACTCGATTCTCGCCTACTACCAACCCCAGGCGGGGGATGCGCCTGAGGAAGTGGCTGATATCGGCGAGGTGGTGCGATCGGTAATCGCTGTGTTACAGCCCAGCCTCGACGATATTTCCGGCACTGTTGTTATTGACAATTTACCCAGGCTCCAGGTCAACAGAGGTCAGCTTACTCAAGTCATTCAGAACCTGCTCACCAACGCCATTAAATTCAGGGGCAACGACTCTCCAAAGATTAAGATCAGCGCCCTTGACGTCACTGATAACTGGCTGTTTACTGTGGAAGACAACGGCATTGGCATTCCCGAAGACAAGGTCGATGACATTTTTGTCCTGTTCAAGCGCCTTCACAGCCACAGTGAATATTCGGGCAGCGGTCTGGGACTGGCGTTGTGCAAGCGTATAGTTGAAGATCAGGGCGGCAAGATCTGGGCGCGCGCCAAACCCGGCCAGGGCACAGCCATTCATTTTACTCTGCCAAAGCAGCGTTTGACTTCAGATGAGAAGCAAAATGAAACCAACAGGCTCAGCATCAACAGCACCCATAAGCGTTCTCGTCGTTGAGGACAACCCGACCGAAGCCCACCTCATTCAACTGCAACTCAGTTACGGTATCCTGCAACAGTACCAGCCCAAGTGTGCAGATCTCATAGCCACAGCCACAGATTTCCTTCGCAACCAGCACTTCGACATTATTCTCCTTGACTTCAACCTTCCCGACAGCGAAGGTTTGAACGGCCTCTCTGCGGTTCTCAGCGCCGCAAGGGGGAGCCCGGTTATCATGCTCACCAATAATGACAACGAGCACTTGGCTGCGGAGGCGGTCAGGCTGGGCGCCCAGGATTACCTGCTCAAGAAAGACCTGGATACCCCAATGCTGGAAAGAGCCATTCGCTATGGCATGGAACGCCAGTCGGCAAAACAACGCCTCAGGCTCAGCGAAGAGCGCTACGCCCTGGCCTTGGCGGGCGCCAATGACGGCATTTGGGATTGGGATTTAATCTCGGGAAGCATCTATTTCTCCAGCCGCTGGCACAGCATGCTCGGCTATGCCGACGGCGAATTCGGCAACACCAGGGCTGACTGGTTTGGGCAAATTCACCCGGAGGATCTGGTCAATTTAAAAAAATCCCTCGATGCCCACCTGGTTGGCGCCATTCCCTATTTTGAATACGAACACCGCATAAAAGGCAAAGACGACAATTATCGCTGGGTTCTCTGCCGCGGCCTCGCCGTGAGAGCGCAGGATGGCACACCCACCCGCATGGCGGGCTCGCTGTCAGATATTTCTCACCGAAAGTCCATCGAGGAACGCCTGGCTCACGACGCCCTTCACGACACCCTCACCGGCCTGCCAAACCGAACCCTGTTCCTCGACCGGGTTCAGCAGGTGATGGCGGTATGCCGGCGCCAGAAGAGCTATCAATTTTCCATTCTGTTTATTGACCTCGACCGTTTCAAAAGTATCAATGACAGCCTCGGTCATTCTGTCGGCGATGCCTTTTTAAAGGCAGTGGGCGATCGGCTGAGCGCGGAAATTCGCCCCACAGATACACTGGCTCGCCTCGGTGGCGATGAGTTTGCCATTTTGGTAACCGAGTACCAGCATATCAATACGGTAATGCAAATTGCCGCCCGCATTCACCATCAACTGCAGCAGAAGTTTACCATCCATGGAGCCGACCTCTATACAGGCGCCAGTATTGGCATTGCCACGGGTTCAGACAAATACCACTACGCCGAAGAAATTTTACGGGATGCCGATATTGCCATGTACCGGGCGAAGCGCGCAAACACCACCTACGAAGTCTTTGATAGTGAAATGCACCAACTGGCTTTAAACCGGCTGCAGCTTGAAACCGATCTTCGCAACGGCATTTACCGGAATGAATTTGTGATTTATTACCAGCCGATTTTTTCCACGGAAAAACTCAAAATCATCGGCGTTGAAGCCCTGTTGCGCTGGCAGCATCCCAGTGAAGGACTGCTGTATCCGAATACCTTTATCGACATTGCCGAGGATACCGGGCTGGTGGTACCCATCTGCTGGTGGGTGCTGGAAAACGCATGCAGGGATATTGCCCTTATGCATCAGGAGTGCAGCGAAGCGAACGACATCACCCTGAGCGTGAATATTTCCGGAAAAATTTTCAACGCCGGCAGCACCTCGGAAAAACTCAAAACCATTATCGACAACACCGGCATAAACCCCAAATACCTGCACCTGGAAATCACCGAAAATTCAGTGATGGATCATCAGTATATGGCACTGGCGGAACTGAAAAAGCTGCGCGGGCTGGGCATAGGCCTGCATCTGGATGACTTTGGCACCGGCTATTCATCCCTGTCGCATTTACAGAAATTTTCTTACGACACCATTAAAATAGACGGCTCCTTTGTCAGCGAAATGATTGACAATACCGGCAACTCCGCCATCGTAAAATC
>JBFXIU010000150.1:0-8290 GCA_050175615.1 Porticoccaceae bacterium
ACAACAGCCCGTTCCAGCAAAGTATTTGGGGGGCCGGCGAGGCTCATATTGAACACCGGCACCTGCTCTTCCGCCAGCCACTGCAGAGCTGCGAGCATGGCGTCCAGGGTGGCGCCCTGGGAGTAGGCATCCCGGCCGTAAAAAATGGCGGCGGCATAGAGGGTCGCATTGGGAACCAGCGGCGACAGTTCAGACCCGCTGCCGACGAACAATCCGGCAACAGCCGTGCCGTGGGCGCTGGCCGGGTTCAAGTCCGCAGCCAGGAATGACCGGCTGATTATCTGACGACTCATGAACGCCGGGTGCTGGCGGTTGACCGCCGTATCGATCATGCCCAGGCGCAGTGGTTTATCGCAAACGGGTTTGTCCGCAGCCCTGGTGTCGGCAGCGTCCCTGGCGGGGGTAGCCTGGGGGCTGTAGATATGATTGCGGTCAATAAGGGTGTTTTCGTCAAGGCTGAGGCGGCGGCGCAATTCGTCCAGGCTGTCCCATTTCGCTGGCACTCGAATACGCAGGGTTTTCAGCGCCAGCGCCGGATAATCCTTCTCCTCGATAACTTCAACGGCTCTGTGCCGCAGTTTCTCCCGGTCGCCGGGATTAATGGAAATCAGCCATTCCCGCTCCACCGCGCGAAAACCGTCTGGGCTAGTGACCTCCACAAACGCGGTAACCCCGCGGATATCGAGGATCGGCAGGGTTTGTGGCAGCCCCGCAACCAGGGCTTTCGTGTCCGTCACCGTTGCCCTCAGTGGTCGGCGGTCGACGTTCGGCAGCTGCCGTGGCAGACTTCTGTTCAGGGTCTGATCCACCGTCTCCAATGCGCCAGCGGCCGTATTGTTGAGCAACTGCGCCGGTACCGCCGTGGATGTGCACAGAGCGATAATGGCGGAAAAATGTAGAACTGCGTTCTTCATGGAAATTCCTGGTCTGCACCCTCAATGGCGCGGGCGTTTTCATACTGGTATTAAAGCAGACGTGCGGTGGAGAAAAAAATTTCATTCTTATGGGAATATTTCTGCCGCCCAGCCGTTACCCTGTAAAGACAACAGGAAAAAGTGAATGAACGACCAATTAACACAATTATTGCCAGCGATCCGGCGGTTTGCTTATTCATTGACCGGTTCGGCTCACGACGCCGACGATCTGCTGCAGAACACGGTTGAGCGCATCCTGTCTAGGCCGGTTCCGGACGATGTGGATCTGTTGAAGTGGGCGTTTCGCATTTGCCGCAACCTGTGGATCGACGACTACCGCGCCCAAAAGGTGCGTGGCCAGGCGACGGGTTGCGAGGAATTGCAGGAGACACCGATGGACGGCGAAGCGGTTATCCATAATCAGATTACGCTGATGGAAGTCGACTCTGCCATGTCCACGCTGCCGGATGATCAGCGTGCGATTCTCTCTCTCGTCGCCGTTCAGGGGCTGGCCTACCAGGAGGTGGCGGAGACGTTGAAAATTCCCATTGGCACCGTAATGAGCCGCCTGGCGCGCGCCCGGGTGGCCTTGAGCCGACAACTGAATTCGCCCCAGGGAGTGAACCCATGAAGATGAGCGATGAGCAAAAAATTAGCGACGAGCAGTTGTCCGCTTTTCTCGATGCGGAACTGCCGCCCGCAGACATGGCGATCATTCGCGATGCTATAGCCGAAGACGAGGAGCTCGCCGAGCGGCTCGCGGAACTGGCGCTGGTGGATCAGCTGGTGGCAGAAACCTACAGGCGAATCGACCAGGCGCCCATGCCCCAGGCGATCCACCAGTTGATTGCCAGCCCTCGAAAAAAGTCGGCAACCATTATCCGTTTTCCGGCGCTGACAGCGACCAGATTCCTGCCCGGAGCCCTGGCTGCCGGGCTGGTGATGGCCATTGGTCTGGGTGTGATTCTGTCCCTGGATCAGGGCAGCGATAATGGCTGGCCTGCCCTGGCTAATGCCCTGGAAACCAGCCCCAGCGGCCATACTCGACCCCTTGTCGACGGTGGCACGCTGACGCCTCGGCTGACGTTTATCGACAGTGCCGGGGACTACTGCCGTGTGTACCGCCAGAGTTTCAGCGACGGCACCGCGCAGGATGGCATTGGCTGCCGCCGGAATGGGCGCTGGCAACCCGTTGAGCATAGCGAGCGCCGACCTGTGGCCGACGCCGATTCCTACCGCACGGCGTCGGGGTCGCTGGCAATAGACCCTATTGTCGACCAGATGATTAGTGGCGATCCCCTGGACGCCTCTGTGGAAACACAGGTGATGGCCAATAACTGGAACTAAACCCCGAGGAGAAAACGTCATGAAAAAATTAACCTTTTCCACACGGATGATTGCTCCATTGATGATTGCCGCACTGCTAACCGGTTGCGCCAGTCAGTCCCCCTACAAAGCCGCTGACGGTGCCCGCTACGGCTACAGCGACACGCGAATCGCCGAGGATCGCTACCGGGTAAGTTTCAAGGCTCCTGCCAGCCGGGAGGCAGAGATTCGCGACTATGCCCTGCTGCGCGCCGCCGAGCTCACATTGCTGGAGGGTTATGACTGGTTTGTGGTGCTGGATCGTGAAACCGAGATTGACCGCAGCCGGGATGAGCCGGCCATGAGTATCGGCGCCGCCAGATCCACCGCTGTAAGCCGAAATTGTGGCTTGGTGGCCTGCCGCACCTACTACCATCCTGCGCGGGAGTACGGCGCGACTTTTGACACAGGCGGCAGTCGTCGCGACAGCGCCCGCAGCGAACTGGAAATTCGTCTCGGCAAGGGCATAAGACCGGAGGCTGTGGACAGCTTCGACGCCGCTGAAGTCCGCAAAAATCTGCGTGAATCCCTGGAGTTGGCAGCCGAATAGTAATCTCTGTGGCGAGCCTGTCGGCGGCAATGACACCATCGTCCGGCAGGTGTTCAGGTTCAAACTATGCTGTGGTTGCAACTATGGCTGCGCCTCATCTGCACGGATTACCGCTATCCCGATGCGCCGAAGGATCTCTATCATTGCCCGCAAATTTAAAGGTATAGTTATTGGCCGGGCGGTCGCTAATGGCGCCGCTCGGCAGCTCTATTATCGAGGGCTGCCGAACCCATCAAAACCAGGAGGTGCAAAATGACAAAGGTTCTCGTTCTTTACTACAGCATGTACGGCCATATTGAAGCCATGGCGGAGGCGGTAGCGGAAGGTGCGCGTAGTGTCAATGGTGCCGAGGTCACTATCAAACGTGTGCCCGAATTGATGTCGGAGGATGTGGCTCGAAAGGCGGGCGCAAAGGTCGATCAAACGGCGGCGATTGCAACAACCGCTGAACTGGCGGATTACGACGCCATCATCTTCGGGACGCCGACGCGCTTTGGCAATATGTGTGCTCAAATGCGCAATTTTCTTGATCAGACGGGCGGGCTCTGGGCTGGCGGAAAGCTGATCGGCAAGGTGGGCAGCGTATTCACGTCGACAGGTACACAGCACGGCGGGCAGGAAACCACCATCACCTCGTTTCACACCACTTTATTGCATCACGGCATGATTATCGTTGGTGTTCCTTATTCCTGCCAGGAGCTCACCAATATGAGTGAAATCACCGGAGGAACGCCCTATGGGGCGAGCACCCTTGCCGGAGCCGATGGTAGTCGTCAGCCCTCAGAGAATGAAATAAACATTGCCCGCTTCCAGGGAGCCCATGTTGCAGAAGTCGCCAAGAAGCAATCGGCCTAACGCAATGGCTGCTTCTCTGGGTTGGCGATATAGCCCATGTGATGCGCAACGATCAGGGAGCGGTGGATTCCCTGATCGCTTTTATATTTGACATCAGCGAGGGCAAAAAAACCGAAAACCAGCTCATACGGCTGCAAAGAGCTTATTCTGATGCTGCCGAAACCCATGTGCAGGCCGCTCAAAAAATTGCCGAACGCTGTCGCAATGTGGTTTTTCAAGAACAAATACCTCAGCCCAACTCAAAAGTCAGTCAGGTATTGACGGCGAGTATGGGTGTGGGGATCATTAGCCTCCGCCGTAAAGATGTTGCCACGGACTTTATCGCTTTAGAGAGTCAACTGCTCCACCCGGCTAAAGACAGGGCGCGCAACCGCTTCGTTACAGGCGGCGCTGGATAAGGCGTTGGCAGCATCCTGTTGACCTTGCCGATCTCAGGTTTTGTGGGGGTGCCTTTTGTGCATTACGGCGCCAATTACAGTATCATTGCGCGCCTGTTGTGATAGCTGCTGACGAATCCATGTCCAAAAAGAATGCCTTTTATGCCCAGTCCGGCGGTGTTACCGCTGTTATTAATGCCAGCGCCTGTGGCCTGATTGAAACCGCCCGCCAATACAGCGACCGTATCGGCACTGTCTATGCTGGCAAAAATGGCATTATCGGCGCTCTGCGGGAAGAGCTGATCGACACCAGTCTGGAAACCCCCGAGGCCATAGCCGCACTGCGCCACACGCCTTCCGGCGCCTTTGGTTCCTGCCGCTACAAACTCAAAAGCCTTGAAGAAAATCGCGCCGAGTACGAGCGCCTGATTGAAGTCTTCAAAGCCCACAATATCGGTTACTTCTTTTATAACGGCGGCGGCGATTCTGCCGACACCTGCCTCAAAGTGTCGCAATTGTCAGAAAAAATGGGTTATCCCATTCAGGCCATCCACATTCCCAAAACCGTCGACAACGATCTGCCCTTTACGGATAACTGCCCCGGGTTCGGCTCTGTGGCCAAATATGTGGCTGTATCCACCATGGAAGCGAGCCTGGATGTGGCGTCCATGTGTGAAACCTCCACCAAGGTATTTATTCTCGAAGTCATGGGTCGCCACGCTGGCTGGATTGCCGCTGCCGGTGGCCTTGCCGCCGAAAAAGCCGGTGATCCGCCCCATATTATTCTTTTCCCGGAAGTCGCCTTTGACAGGGAAAAATTCCTCGCCAAAGTCAAAGCCACGGTTGCCGAAAAAGGTTATTGCGTGATTGTCGCCTCCGAAGGCGCCAGTTACGCCGACGGAAGCCTGATTGCGGCCTCAGCCCATGCGGATGCCTTTGGCCACAAACAGTTGGGCGGCGTTGCCCCCACCCTGGCGGCCATGATCAAGGATGAATTGGGCTTTAAATACCACTGGGCGCTGGCGGATTATCTGCAGCGGGCAGCCCGCCATATCGCTTCCGCCACGGATGTGGAGCAGGCTTACGGTGTTGGCAGGGCGGCGGTGGAGTATGCCCTCGCTGGCAAAAATGCCGTGATGGTCACCATTGAACGCAATCAGGGTGAGAATTACAGCTGGTCGCTGGGGGAAGCTCCCCTGGATCAGGTGGCCAATGTGGAAAAAATGATGCCCGCCGACTATATCAGCGACGACGGCTACGGCATCAGCGACAAAGGCCGCCGCTATCTGTTGCCATTGATTCAGGGGGAGGACTATCCGCCCTACCGCAATGGCATTCCCGTTCACGCCAAATTAAAACTGGTCACCATTGCCAAAAAACTCACTCAGGACTTTAAAGCCTGAAAAAGGCTCTTTCGCCATCGGCTCCCATCTTTAAACGCTTTTGTCCAGTTTCTTGCGCCAGCCTCCCGCAACGGTGGGCTGATTGCGCCCTTGCAAGTGGTGGTTGCGCCATATATCGCAAACTGTCATTTTTTTGTCATAATGGTTGGCGACACTTAGCCGCTTTCAGGGTCAGCAATGATGGCAATGACTTAAGCCGTCATTCCCGCGCAAGCGGGAATCCAAGAGTCTCCACACCCTGAAAAAACTGGATTCCCGCCTGCGCGGGAATGACGAAAATCTTGGCTTTGGCCTAAGTCAGTGCTATTCGGGTCAGCGATAACAATGACTGACGCGTCACCACCAATGGATAACTTCCACAATGATGGATTTATTGCCCTTTGAGTTTGCCCGCAAGTTCTCGGTTTTGATGGATGTCGACAGCAACAGCCTCTATCTCACCCAGGCGACGCCCATGGCGGCGGTGCTTGAATTGCAGCGTGCCCGCAATCTCAATCCCAGTCTGCACTGGCTCGATGCCGATACCTTTGAGGCGCGCTTGCAAACCATGTACGCCGGACGCAAGGACAGTTCCGCCGTGGTTATGGAAGACATCAAGGACAATCTGGATCTGCAGACGGTGGCGGGCAGCCTTGAAGAAATCGGCGATCTTCTCGACAGGGACGATGACGCCCCCATTATTCGTCTTCTCAACGCCATTCTCGCCGAAGCCCTCAATGAAAAGGCTTCGGATATTCACATTGAACCCTATCAGCACGACGCCCGGGTGCGTTTTCGTCTCGATGGCGTGCTGCGCACGGTGCTGACACCGGCAAACCATATTACGCCGCTGCTGATATCCCGCATCAAGGTGATGGCCAAACTGGATATTTCTGAAAAGCGTCTCCCCCAGGATGGCCGCATGAGTGTCCGCCTCGGTGGTCGCAGCATCGATCTGCGGGTGTCCACCATGCCCTCCACCTACGGCGAACGGGTGGTAATGCGGTTGTTGGATAAAAGCGCCACCAAACTGTCGGTGGAGGATTTGGGCATGACGGAAGAACAGCGCAGCCGTCTCCACAACCTGATTACCCGTCCCCACGGCATGGTGGTGGTGACCGGTCCCACGGGCTCCGGCAAAACCACCACGCTCTACGCCGCGTTGCAGCAGATGGATCGCCGGGAGCGCAATATCATGACGGTGGAAGATCCTGTGGAGTTCGACCTTCCCGGTATCAGCCAGACGCAAATTAATTTGCGCGCTGGGATGAGTTTTGCCCGCGGCCTGCGCGCCATTCTTCGCCAGGATCCCGATGTTATTCTGATCGGCGAAATCCGCGACGGTGAAACCGCCGAAATTGCGGTTCAGGCCAGTCTTACCGGCCACCTGTTGCTGTCGACCCTGCACACCAATACGGCGGCGGGTGCGGTCACCCGCCTGCAGGATCTCGGTATTGACAATTTTTTGCTGGCGTCGACCCTTCGGGGCGTGTTGGCGCAACGGCTGGTGCGCAAACTCTGCGACCACTGCAAGCAACCCTATGAGGCGGACAAAGCCCTGCGCAAACAATCGCCGGTGCCAAAGGGCGCCATTGTTTATCGCCACCAGGGCTGTGAACATTGCAACTGGACAGGTTACCAGGGGCGAAGGGCGCTGTTTGAACTGGTGGAAATTGACGAGCCTTTGCAAAAACTGATTCACGATGGCGCCGGTGAAGGGGAACTGGAAGCGGCCATTCGCAAATCTGTGCCCGGTATTCTCGACGAGGGCTACCGCCTGGTGATGGAGGGCGTCACCAGTGTCGAGGAGGTGCTGCGGGTGACAACGGCCTGATGCAAAATCAATTGAAACAACTTGTCTGAAATAAATACCCTGTCTTGAAACACTGGGGCTGAATTCGGGAACCTATGCCAACCTACCAATATCTGGCCTACGACAAAGCGGGAAAGGAAGTGCGCTCCAGCAGTGCGGCGGATTCCCCGCGCCAATTGCGCCGGGAATTGGGTGAAAAAGGGCTCTACGTCACCGACGTCAAGGAGTTGCGCGCCAAAGAGGGCAGACTCAACTGGTTTAAACCCCGCATCGCCTATGCCGACCTGTCGCTGATTATGCGCCAGCTGGCAATTCTGGTGAACTCGGGAATGCCCCTTGAAGAAGCCTTGCGGCTGACCTCGGAACAGAGCGACAACCACACGCAAAAATCCCTGCTGGAAAGCTGGCGGGAAGGCCTGTCCTCCGGTTACAGCTTTGCCGCCAGTGTGCGCAAATCCCCCTATGTGATTGCTGAAAAAATCATTGCCGCCATCAGTGTTGCCGAGGAGACCGGCCATCTTCACAAGGTGTTGATGCGCATTGCCGATGAGCTTGAAGTGGGCAATCAGAACCGCCAAACCCTGATGAAGGGCATGATCTACCCGGCGGTGATGATTGTGGTGGCGCTGGTGGTGATCAGCGTGCTGGTGGGTTATGTGGTGCCCCAGGTGGCGAAGGTGTTTGTCAACAGCCGCCAGGAATTGCCCTTGCTGACCAGGGCAACCATGGTCAGCAGCGATTTTCTCCGCGCCTGGGGAATTTATCTGCTTATGACGCTGGCCGGATGCTGGCTGGCATTCTTGCTGCTGCTGCGGGATCAGGGCAGGCGCAAGCGCTGGCACCGGCTGCTGTTGGCCATGCCCCTGTTTGGCAACTGGGTGTTATTGGCCAACCTCGCTGACTGGTGTCGCAGCCTCGGCACCCTGTTGCAGAGTGGTGTGCCTGTACTTTCCGCCCTGAGCATATCGTCGGCCGGGGTGGGTAACCTCTACCTTAAGGCAAAGCTGGAAGCGGTCAACGAGCGGGTGCGCCAG
>JBFXIU010000151.1:0-8263 GCA_050175615.1 Porticoccaceae bacterium
TTTTTTCAAAATATGATGTAGGTAGTCGGGCAGAACTCATAAGCACCCTGCTGAAGAATCAAACGATTGAATGATACATAAAACCACATAAATACAGGGTTTTACTGGCCTCTCATACTAAAGTATGAGAGGCTTTTTCTGCAAATTCATCCTTTCGAACGATGCTTTTTAAGGCATCTTTCCCTAAAATTTATACTGGAGGGAGGTATGGTGCAAATGAAATCAATCCGCAAACGACGTAATGGATATGTCTTATTATTCGCAGCCAGTATTTGTTTGGCGGTGTGGCTCGGCATGGCATTTTCGCTGGAAGCGGCACTCGCCTTTGGAGCTATCAGCCTTATCTCTCTCCTGTTATTGTTGAGGCAGAGTCGTCTGCTCTATGACGCAACACTCATTTGGGATAATCGCATCCTCGCAGTGCCATCGGCTCTTATCTCCATACCGGGCCGCCAAATAAAAAAAGACACCGAGGAAACTGTAGTATCTACCTTTGGTGTGTTAATTGGCAGCAGAATCTACCGATGGGGTCTCGACGGGGTACATGGCGTGCGCCTGAGCGCCGTTCAAATTGATAAAGAGCGGATGTACCTGACCTTTGGCGATAAGGATCAGACCATTCGGGTAGAGCTGCTGCACGGTATGCTTCACAAACAGACGGTTGTGGAGGCCGCACAAAAGCTTTGGCACGAAACAGGCGTGCAGGCAGAAATTAGTGATTGGCAATAAAAGGGAGGAATCTGACATGAAAAAGATAGTATCCATTTTACTCGTGGCGGTGCTGCTTTTAGGCAGTCTTGCCGGATGCGGTGGAGGCGGCGGCAAAAGCGACGCGGCGACACTTTCGCCGGAGGCTACCGGCGTTGCCCTGTCAAACGGCGTCAGCGTAGAGCTGGGCGATTATGTGCTGGACGGTGAAACGGAACTGACCGTAGCCAAGCAGCCCGTGGAAGAAAACAAGGACGAAGGGTACAAGATAGAAGCCTACGACTTTAAGCTGGGCGACATGACCGAGCTTTCCGATTTCATCACCTTACGTATCCCCTATGATACCGCATACTGCGAGGATGGGCAGGACCCGGCAAAATGCGTGGGCGCAAAGTACAAAAATGAAACCACCGGCGAATGGTAGGATGTGCTGTTCGAGGTGGACGCAGCCTCCAATGAGCTTATCATCTACACCGACCATCTCTCCACCTTTGGCATGTTCCATGTCAAAAACGAGGGTCAACGCAGCGCCAAAATCACCAACATTTATGCGGACTTTACCGGCATCGACCAACAGCAGACGATGGAAACGCTCCGCGAATACGTGGCGGGCGGTGGTGCGGACGGAGAGGAAGCGGCAGGCCTCGCGGCGCAGCTTCTCATGGGCTATAACGGATTTTTGGGCGGCGTAGCCGGAGCAGCCGGTGAAACGGGCTTCGCTACTGACCTCACAGGTACGATCCTGAACATGGCCTCCATCGGCAGCCCTACCTTTGACACCGCACTGGCTGATTCCGCCTACAAAAAGCTGAACAAGCTGGGAAAGGTAGCGGCGGCGGTGAAGATCGGCGCGGTAATGCTGAGTACGGAACAGACAGACGCCGATACCCTCGGCTTATACAAGGACACGGCGATGCTGGCGCTCTCCTATGCCGAATCCGCCGCGTGGGGACTTGCCGCCAGCGGACTGTTCATTTTTGACTACACCATAACCAGTCTGTTTGAACAGGGCTTGGCGATGAAAATGGATAAGATAGACGAGGTCTATGTCTATTTCAACGACGAATACATCAGTAAAGACAGGCAGGGCTTCCAATGGACGGCTCGCAGCCTGAAGGATTGGCGGCAGGTGCTGATTGACATAGTCGAAGCCAACCCCAACGAAGCCGATGCCAAGGCTGCCGTCGAAGCGGAGATAGAGCGCTATGCCCGCGTATTCTGGACGCTTAACAGTGCTGATATGGGCGTTATCGTTTCGGAAATGAAGGAGAAAAACAGTAAAAGCTCCGTCACCATCCCCACCCCCACCGAGGCGGAGATTAAAACCTTAGTGGACGGTTATAAGGCACAGCTTTATGAACGCCTCTACCCGGTAACGCAGTCCGTCAGCGTGTATATGCAACGCAAGGCCGAGGCTGCGTATCTGGCCGCGCTGAACGAGGTCAAAGCGTTCTTTAACCAATCCATCACCTTCAACATCGTGGAGGACGTTCCCGATGGCGAGAAGTCGCAGTATGACGGCTACGCCCTGCGCTTCGCCCCGCTTTCCGAAAACGCGGTGAAGGAGAGCTGGCGCGGTACGCTGAAGGGCGCTGCCGGGGCTTCCACCAAGTTTACCCTGCTTGGCTATGTGCAGGCCGGTTGTCCCAAGGAACTGCAACTGTTCAAACCCAGCGACGACCCCGAAAGCGACGAGCCGGAGCTGACGCTTGGCTTCAAGCTCTCCGCGCCGGTGACGGAGGTGAAGCTTGGTGGATTGCCGCTGGAGGGGCTTTTGGGCACTTATTCTGCGACATTTACATCTGAAGGTGAGACCGCTACCTACAACTTTACTTTTATGTACTACGAGGGGCAATTAGTATTTATGCCGGAAGGTAAAGATTTTGGCACCGCTTTCTTACTTTTGCCGGGGCCGTATGAATATGACCCGTCTACCGCTACGGCGACTTGTGAAGCGCCAAGTGATGCTTTGTCTTTTTCTACTCATGTTAGATTCATTTCCGAGGAAGGCGCGGTTCGTTTTTCAAGCGACAATACTGTGGAAGATATTAAAGAAGGGAGAACTTCAACAGTCTACGGAGAGGGCATTAAAACTGATTAGGGCAATACTTGCCCTCTCTTATCAAATAATTTTAAGGAGGCTTTTCTTATAAAAAAAGCATTGATTATTTTCTTATCGTTGGCACTCGCACTCTCCCTCGCCGCTTGCAGCGGGGGTGACGGTGGCAAAGCTCCGTCCGAAAGCCCTTCGCCCACCGAATCGAGCAAGACTCCCTCCGACGAGGCGAGATCGGACGAAAACAGGTATTACGGTATCGGCGAGGCGGCCGAGGCAAACGGACTTTCCGTTACAATAGATAAAGTAGCTGTAGCCGAAGCGAATACCACTCTTGAAAAAGCTAAGGACGGCTTTGAATATATTAAAGTCTGGTTTACTTTCAAAAACATATCTAACGAAACGATTGAATCACCGAAGGCGAAGGCTTTTTATATTGTGTATACCGAGGGTGCCACGGGTGACGACAGCGATATGAAATCGGAGGAAAATTCACAGGTTATGCTTGAAGTCGCTGACCGCAATGAAAGATATATGTCAAGAGTTGACCTTGCACCCGGTGAATCCACCAGCGGCTGGATGATACATCAGTATCAAGCCGACAAAAGCGAGATTACCATGCATTATTACGCCGGCTTTGTCAACGTTGCTCCGGATTTGCGGTTCAGATTTGCGGTTGAATAAGTTTTAAGGAGGTAGCTAAGAGATGAAAAACACAGTAAAAAAGCTCTCTGCGAGTATAGCCGTGGTGCTATGCTGTATAATGCTTTTTTCGGTTACGAGCATGGCGCAAGATGACCGCGAGGGCTACTGGGAGTGTATCGAGGTTCGTCATCAAACTTATGATTATAATGAGGCGCTAACCGACAAGAATTATTGGTCGGATAGTAAGAGCGGTTCTGCGGGTACCGGAACATTTTCCGGTACTTATGTAGGGCCCGATGAAAAAGACGATTACGCACCCAGACCGAAAAACGGCGAAAGTGCAACAGTCACAGGCAGTGTTTCGACACCTCCGAAATACATAGACGGCGGGAAAACGGTGGAATTAAAGGTTGACCTTTCAATTACCTCAACAAAACAGCATTTTTTTGATTTCGACGGCGACGCTTATGCCCGGTTTGACGAAGTCGATGTAGAAATGAGTCATGTAACATACGGTGCGATAGACTTCACAGCAAAAGATTCGGACGGAGAGGACTTGAATTTATCTGTTTGGCTTTATGCGCCAACCAACTGGAGGTCAACGGAATACGGAAACAACCCCAAAGTGAATGCCGAGGTGTCCGCGCAGGCTCCTTATAGCAGTGAGGAAGGCGATAAAATATCCATATATACCAGTGTCGGTATGGGAAGCATGAGCTCCAGAACGGAGTATGTCTATCTCTGGCATAACGAAGGGAAAGCTCCCGCAGAAAATGAAACCCGGGATAGCAAGGGCTCTCCGCTGACATGGATGGTTCCCGGCGGTATTCTGATTGGCGGCGGAGGCTATATGGTCAACCGGGCGAGGCGAAAGAAAAAGAACAAGTCTGGCGACAGGACACGCAACCCTGAAGTAATCAAATACAAGAGGGATAAACTGAGAAAGGAAGCTAAAAAAGGCAACAAGTATGCAGACAGATTGGCCGGTGAGTACAATGAGATGCTTAAGAACGTTGAATGGAATAACGGTAAACTCGGTTTTGACAAGGAAGAGAAGTTTGAAAAGCTCAACAAACTGTATAAAAAGTTCATGCGTGGAGAGGTTGGATGGGAGGAAGAGGCCCCTGATGAGCTGGGCAAGCTGGAAACCGAAACCAGCGGCGGAAGGTTTCAGCGGAACCTGAACCGCTGGAAACAGACCACAAAAAAGGGTATTGCAGATACCTTTGAAGAAGCGGTGAAGGGAGATACGGCAAAATCCGTTATTTTCCGGGCGGGGATCGGAACCTTGACTGGCGGGCATTCCGAAGTGGTTTTTGCCCCGACGGAAGGCTTTTACACAATGAAGGACGCGGTTGAGGAAGGAAAAAGTATCAGAGAAGCCGTAACGGAGGCCTATACGAATCTGGCTATTGATTATGGAGTCGGTAAAGCAACGGATATCGGTATTTCTCCGACAGAAGGCGGGAAAGCAGGCCGTTTCTTCGTGGATCCGAACAACAATAAGGTGTTGGATTTTGCAGAGAAAACCATTTCGGAGGCTTATTCCAACGGTGTGAAGTCCGTCGTTGAGATGGGACAGGATATCCACAACCACAATACCAAGAATAAGTGAGGGGCAATAAATGAATAAAAAAGTGATTGAAATACCCAGCAATAATATTATACCGGCCGGCAGAAGCCTGGGGATAGAACCAAACCTGCTGTCAGGGCTGTCCGGATTCCCGGAACGTGCAGGAACCTGTGCGGTTGAAAAAGAATGGGAAGAGGTGCTTCCTATACTTCTTTCACCGGGAAAAGTATCCATGCTGATGAAGGGCGACAGGGAAAATGCAGTTTCACTGACCAGTCTTTCCATTGTTGATGGCAAGATACTGGCGTACAGCGGAGAATCCGGCGGAAATACCTATATTCAGGCCACCGACCCATTGCAGCTTCGGGAGGAACTGATGGCATCTATTGGAGAAAATTCACCGGCAAAGGATATTGTTCTGCCTATGAGACTGGATGCGCTTTTCGTTCTGGCAGCTTTTTCGGATTTCATTAAAAGGCAGAAAGCCCAGATCATGCTGGGAATAAAGAATGCGGTCAATCCGCCGACAGAAAGCGACCTCCAGAGTATTCTGAATGAAGCCACTGAAATGATGGATCCGAGATGGTGGTTTACCTCGTCCCTGATTACGATTTACAGCTCCAACAGAAAGTTCAATGTTTCTGAAGCATTGAAAGAGCTTCAAAGGCTTGATCTAACCGATGAGAATGAAGGGAGCATATATCCGACTGCAGCGGGCTTTAAGATAATGGATGAGCTGACCTGCAGGCGCGGTATTGTTGGGTTCCACAGCTACTATTTCGAAGGAGGCAGACCGGTTCAAAGTACTCAGGTGCTTTTGGGAGCATTGGATACCATTTGGCTTATCGAATGCGGTGAAAACAGTGTGTTGTACAGTCTGAGTGCGGAAGCTGCACAAAAAATGATCGAACAGGCACTGACACCGGGTGAGGTTGTTCCCAAGGGATACGGGTTTAAATCACCAACGCCGTCTGCCGGAACCAAGGAACCGGCAACAGCTGAAGGCACTGACACATGGCTTTGCGGCTGCGGAAAAGAGAACAATTCAGAATTTTGCGTCTCCTGCGGGAAGGCCAAAGGGGCACCGGTGCCACCTGGCAGTAAACTTTTTTGCATCCATTGCGGTAGCAAACTGAAACAGGATGCGAAGTTTTGTATGAAATGCGGGAAAAGGGTGTAATTCTTTTCATCGACAGTACATCATACCCCACTGCCCGAAAGGAAAATATATGAATAGCAAAACGAAACGGGCGCTGCTGCACATTTCATCCGTATTGATGTTGTTGATCGCCATGCCCATGTTCCTGTGGTGCTTGCAGCTCATAGACAACGCGGCGCTGGACTACGCCTACGCCGGGGCGGGATGCTTCGCGGCTGGAATCACTTACATCTTTTCAATGGTAACAGCAATCGCGGGGCTGGCCTTTGCAGGGAAACCTCATCGATATCGCTGGTGTCGGATACTTGCCTATATCCAACTGGCGTCGGGAGGTATACTGTTCGTCCCGCTTCTCTCCTATGCCGTGCTCATATTGCCGCCACTTTTTCTGCTAACCCTCCTGTATCTGTTCGGCGTGGGCTGGCGTGAAAGGTGTGACTTCGAACAACAATGAAAGGAGCGTCCCGATGGCAAAGAAGAAAACGAATAAAAACATCCCCCTGCCCATCCTTATCCTGATCTGCACTGTCCTGCTGTTTGCCATGTATTTAAGTCTCTCCACGCTGGCTCTGGCGATATGGGGCGACAGCGTAATGGGTACGGTGGACAGCTATGACAGCCGGTTGGATGATACCGACGCGGGGCAAAACCGATCCCGCACCATTTCCAAAGGCTACTGGTTTGTGGCAAGCGGCAAGGAATATCGGGGCTATGTGATATATAGCAGTGACGAGGCATGGCCGAGCCTTACCGAGGGCGAAACGCGCTCCGAGCGCATCCGCTACCTTAGCTTTTTACCTTATGTGAATAAGCCCGCCATGCTGTGCGAATTTAGCGAGATGGGCGAAGTGGCAATTATTTACCACATTCTCGCCCCTATCGGTTCTCTGCTTTTGCTGCTGCTTGTCATACGCACAGCCAGACGAGGGAAAAAGAAGAAACCAGCGGCGAGGAAGCCCGCTGCATTTCAAATTATCGAGCAAAGGAGTGATACGTATATGTTTTGTCCCAACTGTGGAAACAAGATTACGAAGGGTATGGCTTTCTGTTCAAGCTGCGGCACAAAAATACAAACAAACGCCCCCGGTGTGTGTACTGCTTGCGGCGCAACGCTTCCGGAGGGAGCCGAATTTTGTATTGGCTGCGGAAAGGCGGTGAATTCGGCAACGTCGGAGCCGATGGAACCACACCATGTAGCAACTCCCGCGCCCCCAGAGAGCGGCGCGGGGCTGGTCGGCTTTTCCGACAGGTATAACTGCCCTGAGATACTGGCGGCCGCACAGAAAAACAAAAAATTCTCCATTGGCTGTATGTGGATATTGGTGTTCGTGCCGCTCATCGGCTTTCCTGTCGCCGGTCTGCTGATGGACGATTTCCCCTTTGGAGAATCCATTATCATCGGCATGGGCATTGCTCTTGTAATGCTAGTCTTTAATCTGCTGGCGTTGAGAAGAACCAAGCAACCAATGTGGGAGGGTGTGGTCGTCAATAAGTACAGCAAGGAGAAAAGCGAGCATAGGGGCGGCGAGGACGATAATTACAGAACTTATACGGAATACACCACAATCATCAACACCGATGCGGGTAAGAAAAAGACCATCGTGGAAAAGGACAGCGGTCGGCATATGTATGATTATCTCTCCGTTGGCGACAGGGTGCGGTTTCATCCCAAATTCGGTACATACGAGAAGTACGACAAATCTAAAGACCGTATCATTTACTGCAATGTCTGCTCCATGATGAACCCCATACAAAATGACCGCTGCAAGCGGTGTAATAACCTATTATTTAAATAAGGAGGATTTTATAATGGAGAGATTTGACACGCTGCTGGAGGCTGCGGAGCTTTCGGCAACACGCTGCACAAGCTGGAGCTTTGCCACTTCCAATGATAGATACGATGTAAAAGGCTTGCTGGTGCTTGCCGAAACAAGCGATAGTGAAGACCCCATCGATGAGGACAGCTTTTATGTGGTATCGCCTGCCGGAGCTATCGGCTTATGTAACGACGGCGAGGACATTGACTGGCTGTTTCTGTCTGACGCTGCGCCGAATGAGGATCTGCCGCTGACATACCAAGCTGAGCCGCAGATAAAGTTCTGCTCGAAATGTGGCTCCGGCG
>JBFXIU010000152.1:0-8183 GCA_050175615.1 Porticoccaceae bacterium
ACCCGCTTGAGGCTGAGTGTGGCTCTGTTGTTCATTCATGCTCCGGGAGTCTTGGCAAAGCTTGCTGATGTGCTGTGATTATTGGCGGATACAGACTATTGCTCGCCGATGTCCTCGTGCCACAGTTCCGGGTTGGCGCCAATAAATTCCGTCATCAGCGCCTGGCAGCGGTGATCGTCAGCGACAACGACATCCACACCCCTGGAGGTCAGATAAGCTTCCGGGCCGCGAAAGGTGCGGTTTTCCCCGATAACCACTCTGGGAATTCCGTAGAGCAGGGCGGCGCCGCTGCACATATCACAGGGCGACAGGGTGGAGTAGAGGGTGGCGCGACGATAGTCCGAGGCTTTCAGGCGCCCGGCGTTTTCCAGGCAATCCATTTCCGCATGCAAAATGGCGCTGCCTCGCTGGACGCGGCGATTGTGGCCACGGCCGACGATTTCGCCGTCGATAACCAGCACTGAGCCTATGGGTATGCCACCCTCTGCCAGCCCTTTCTCTGCTTCTGCAAGGGCTGCCGCCATAAATTTGTCCATCTTCATCACCTGGTTACTATGCAAATGCCTGTAAAAAATACTATGGCGAGAGCCGCTCGCCGCCCGGTCATAAGGATAACCCAGGTTCCTTCATTTTGGTTTGGCGCGCCGTCGACTTTTTCGGTCAATCCGCGTGCCTATGAGTAGCGTCCCATACTGGATTTGGCTATGCTTGAGCCAACCCGCGCGCTGCGTCTGGCCGCGGATAAGTTGTTGAGCACATGACTATGACGCCTTCTCTTGCGGTTCCTGAAGCCGCCCTGGATTCGATAACTGAGCTGCTGCCGGGCATGATGTACTGGTTGTGGATGGACGTGGATGGCGTCATGCGCTTTGCCTATGTCAGCAAAATCGTGGAAGACTGGTTTGGTGTCGATCGCCAGGCATTAAAACTGGATGGCGCCCCTTTGTTGGCGCTGATTCATCCCGACGATTACGGCTGGGTTTTGGCGGAAAGTTTCGAAGCTGCGGAATCAGAATCCCTGTGGTGCGCCGAATTTCGCATGCGTTTGCCCGGCGGCGAAACCCTGTGGTTAGAGGCTCGGGATCGTCCAAAGTGCCTGGATAATGGCGGCGTTCTGTGGACGGGCTATGCCAATCAAATTGGTGAGCGCAAACGCCTCGAAGATGAGCTGCGCAGCAGTGAAGCCCGTTTTCGCGCCATTGTCGAAAATGCCAGCGACCTTATTTTCACGCTGGATCAGCAAGGACGTTTTACCTATGCATCGCCCGCCTGGCTGTCCGCCACAGGAGCCGAACCCCAACAGCTCGCGGCCAAACTCGCCGCTGCCCTGATTCACCCTGAAGATGTGGGCGCCTTTGATCGTTTCGTGAGCCGGGCATTTGACAGCGGAACAAAACAGGGCCGGGGTGAATTTCGCTTTCGCAACCCCGGCGGCGACTATCGCTGGTACAGCGTCAATGTCTCGCCATTGCTGGTTATTGAAGGCGGCGTCAATCAGTGCCTGGGGGTGGCGAGGGATATTGATGACAACAAGCAGATGGTGGCAAAAATTGAGCATCTTGCCAGCTTTGATCAGCTGACCGACCTCCCCAGCCGCGGTCTTTTTTCCCGGCGGCTGAATCAGGCGATCGATGACGCCAGAAGGGCAAATAGTCGTCTGGCTGTCCTGTTTATCGATATAGACAATTTTAAAGAGATCAACGACAGTAGAGGGCACGCCTGTGGAGACTGGCTGCTTGCCAACATTGCTGCCCGTATCAGCGCCTGTTTGCGCAGCAGCGACACTGCAGGTCGCATCGGTGGCGACGAATTTGTAGTGCTGGTGCCGGGGCTTTCCGCTGGCGACAAGGGCAGGGATAGTGCCCTGAGTCTGGCTGAGCGCATTCGCCGTGCAGTGGCGCTGCCATTCGATGACATGGAGATCCGCGTCAGTTGCAGCCTCGGTATTGCCCTCTATCCCAATGATGGCAGTGATGAGCTGACGCTGATGAAAAACGCAGATACTGCCATGTATACAGCCAAGACCAAAGGTCGCAATCAAATTTATTTCTATGATCCAGATTCGAATCCTGTGGAAACAGGTTGCTGATCAACTTATAGTAATTGGGTTTTGTAGAAGGTTGTCTCAAAAGGCTTTGCCATATAGCGCCTGAGCTTTGCACAGTTAGGGAGAAAACAGCGGAATGTTACGGTTAGGGAAGGATAAGAAAAAAACCCTGTTTTCCATTCGCGTCACGGTGGTGACCATATTCCTCTTTGCCACAGTTTTCACGGCGATGGTCGCCATTGGTCTACAGTTTTTTTCAGCCGCACCATGGCGACAGACTCCGCTCTGCGAGAATATCAGCACACGGCGGCCAGCACTGGCGAGTATCTGGCCGCCATGGATACCGGAGCGGCTCAGGCCGCGAGCCTGCTGGCGGGCTACCCAGGGCTGATCGATGGCAGTTGGGTGTCTGGCGAGGCGCGGCAGGCTTTTGCCGAAATTCTCGTGCAGAACCCTCTTTTTTACGCAGTTTATATCGGCTTTGATAACGGTGATTTTTACCAGTTGATCAACCTCAATGTCAGTAGCACTGTCCGCGATCAGCTCAATGCCGCACCCACGGATCGCTGGGTTGTGATCGAAGTGAGGGGCGAGGGCGATAAGCGCCGCCGCCAGTTCCATTACCACGACGCTGATTTCAACCTTCGCGTCAGCCGTGATGAGGCCACAGACTACGATGCCGCCAAACGCCCCTGGTTTGTCGGCGCCGCTGAAGGCAGGGTCGGCAGAACCGACCCCTACCAGTTTCAACACTTGCAGGCGCCGGGTCAGACCTATTCGACACGAATTGAGGGCGGCAACGCTGTCCTCGCCGTAGATATCGCGCTGTCGTCCATTTCCGATTATCTGCGCCAGCCGCTGGCGAATGCCGACAGCGAAATCTTTCTTTACAAAGACAGTGGCGAAATTATTGCTTCCAGTCGCAGCCGCGAGTCGCGCTATCAAATACCGGCCAGCAAGCCGCTGTCTCTGAGCCAGACCCAGCGCGCCCTTATCGAAAGCAAACCTCTGTTCACGGTGGCCAACGAAATCGACTGGCCGCCCATTGATTTTGCCGTCTCTGGCGAGCCCCAGGGCTATGCCATTGACGTCCTGGGGCTGATTGCGGAAATGACGGGGTTGCGCTTTGATTTTGTCAATGGCTTGCGCTGGCCGGAGCTGGTTGCACTCTTTGAAAACGGCCAGCTGGACATTCTTCAACCGGTGTTTGGTACTACTGACAATGGCGCCAAGGGCGAACTGACCACCGCTTTTCTGAAGGTTCCCTATGGCGTTATCACAACAACTGGCGAGACTCAGATTACGCATCTGCAACAACTCAATGGCAAGGTCGTCGCCATTCCTCAGGGCTGGTCTATTCTGCCGATCGTGCGGGAACATTATCCTGGCATCACCATTGTAGAGGTGGCTTCTGTTAAAGGTCTGTTCGACGCCGTGCGCAACGGCGAGGCGGATGCGGGGCTAGACACCGCCGCGATACTCGACTACACCATGCGCCAGTTTTTTATCGGCGATATTCAGCTTCATCAGCCCCTTCAGCTGGGGCAGTCTCCATTGCCGGAGCAGCTCCACTTTTTGGTGCACAACAGGCTCGCTGGTGTGGCGGACATTTTTAATTTGGCGCTGGCCAATATCAGTGAAGAGCAGCAGCAGGTTTTACGGTCGAAGTGGCTGGAAGCGCCGCGACAATTACAGCAGGGAATGGGAACCCTGCCCTATCTTGAACTCAAGAAACTGACAGTGGATGCAGTCAATCTTGACCGCCTCAACCGGGTTGCAATCAATGGCCGCGACCATTTTGTCTACATTCAGACGCTCGGTGGTCAGGGTGCAAGCCCGGATTATTTTGCGGTGGTCACTCCGGTGGCGTCGGTGTTGCAGCCCGCAACCGAAAAAGTGACCAGGGCAATATGGATTACCGGCGCCTGCCTGTTGTTGCTGTTGCCGCTGTCATCCTGGCTGGCGGGCTTTATTGTCAAGCCCATCACTCGCCTGGCAGATGAAAACCGCAAAATCAGCGAGCGCAACTACGGGGCGTTGACGCCAGTGAATAGCCGCATCGTTGAAATCGAAAATCTGGCGACATCCCTCGCCACCATGGCCAAGGCCATCGAACAGCACGCCAGGGAGCAGGAGGCGCTGATGGAGGCCTTTTTGACCCTGATCGCCCAGGCCATCGACGATAAATCTCCCTATACGGCGAAGCATTGCGCACGGGTTCCCGAGCTGGCGATGATGCTGGCGCGCCAGGCTCATCAAAGCCAGGAAAAGCCCTTTGACGGCTTCAGTTTTGATAATGACCAACAGTGGCGGGAATTTCGCGTTGGTGCCTGGCTTCACGATTGCGGCAAAATCACCTCGCCGGAGCGCATCATCGACAAGGGCACCAAACTCGAGGCCAATTACAACCGCATCCATGAAATTCGCACCCGTTTTGAAGTCCTGTGGCGGGATGCGGAAATCGATTACTGGCGTCAACGGCTTGCGGGCGAACGCGATGAGCACGAACTGAGCGCGGATCTCGATCGGCGCCGCCAGCAGCTGCAGGAGGATTTTGCTTTTATTGCCGACTGTAACCTGGGCGGGGAAAACCTCGATGACAGCGCCGTCGCCAGGCTGGAGCAACTGTCTGCGATCCGCTGGCAACGGCATTTTGATGATCGCCTCGGCCTCTCTCCCATTGAGAAAGGGCGCCTGTCCGGTGTCGCCCAATCAGTGCCGGCCACAGAACGGCTGCTGGCGGATAAGGCAGAGCACATCATTCCTCGCGTGGGGGGCAAGAAGTACCCCGAGCGCTTTGGTATTCGCATGGATATTCCCGAGCATCTTTACAATCTGGGCGAGCTCTACAACCTGAAAATTGCCAGAGGAACCCTGACCACCGAGGATCGCTTCAAAATTAACGAGCACATTATCAGCACCATCAAAATGCTCGACAGCTTGCCCTTTCCCGAAGAACTGGCGCAGGTTCCCCGCTATGCCACCACCCACCACGAAACCCTGGATGGCACCGGCTATCCCCGCAAGTTGACGGCTGAGGATCTCTCCATTCCCGAGCGCATTATGGTGCTGGCGGATATTTTCGAGGCTCTCACAGCGGGCGATCGCCCCTATAAACCGGCCAAGCCGATGAGTGTCGCCATTGATATTCTTCACAGCATGGTGCAAAGCAATCATGTGGATGCACATGTCTTTGAGTTGTTTTTACGCTCCGGCGCTTACCTGGAGTTTGCGCAGCGCTTTTTGCCGCCGGAACAGATTGATGAGGTCGATATTGACCGGTATCTGTCCTAATGAGCTATGGTTAATGAATAATTCTATCTGCGCGGTGTACCCATTGAATATAGGAAACTCTGATCAATGTCATTCCCGCGCAGACGGGAATCCATAATTCGTTGCTACTCGTCAGTACAGAAGGGGAAATGAGCCAGTGATCCAGCCATTAAAGTCCTCAATCAAAAAATTTAATTTTAAAAACTGAATTTCCCGAATCTCGCGCGGTGCTGAATCCCCCTTCGAAGGCACCGAGAAGCGCAGCGAAATGGCGGATTAAGCGAGGACTGTCTGAGGAGCGCAGCGACGAGTTCCGCAGCGCCGCCATTTGGCGAGCATCGCAGGGAACCCGGAGGGTGCCGGAGCGGGGTGCCCTTTTTGTTGGTGACTTATTTTTGGGCATGCAAAAATAAGTCACTCGCCCAGCAGGGCGAAACCGCAACCCGAAACCAAGACCGATAGGGAAGTTCTGATTAATGTCATTCCCGCGCAGGCGGGAATCTATCATTGATTGATTTTTCTGGACTCCCGCCTACGCGGGAGTGACGAAAATAGAATTAATCAGAGTGTCCCTAGTATTCAAGATTGAGATATAGAAACGAATAGTTTGCTGTTTCGCCTTAACGGCGAGTCAGGGGGCTTGCATGCCCAAGCCCCCTAACAACCCCAAGGGCACCCACTGTACTGGCCTGCGGCTTCACTGCGTTGCTCGATTTTGAAAGGGGGCTGCGGAACTCGTCGCTGCGCTCCTCAAACAGTCCTCGCCCTTATCCTTTCAAAATCTGCGCTACTCGTCAGTACAGAAGGGGGGAAAGAGCCGGTGATCCAGCCAGTAAAATCCTTAATCGGAAAGACTGGATTTTAAAAACTGAATTTCCCGAATCTCGCGCGGTGCTGAATCCCCCTTCGAAGGCACCGAGAAGCGCCGCCATTTGGCGAGCATCGCAGGGAACCCGGAGGGTGCCGGAGTGGGTGCCCTTTGACGTGCATGGATGCACTAATGCCGCGGGCGCATGGATGCGCAGGAGCGGCCTTTTTCGTTAGTTTTTCTTTGGGCATACAAAGAAAAAGTGACTCGCCAGCAGGCGAAACCGAAACGCCAAACTAACACCGATAGTGTTTGATATTGCGATATCGAAGTTACGAATAGTTTGCTATTTCGCCTTAACGGCGAGTCAGGTGGCTTGCATGCCCAAGCCCCCTAACAACCCCAAAGGGTCGCTCCTGCACATCCCTGTGCTCACGACATTAGTGCATCCATGCACGTCACACCCCATCGCATCGCCCCTGCGGGGTTCACTGCGCTACTCGAAAAATAACGGTCGCTGCGGAACTCGCCCAAAATTGTGGCCAATTTTGGACTCAGACAGTCCTCGCTCCTATCCGTTATTTTTCTCCGTTGCTCGTCGCTGCGAAGGGGACGAAGTTCAGCGCCTGTTTTGGGCATTAAAAGTATTAAATTTTTAAAGCGATATTTTTCGAATCTCGCATGTCTTGAACTCCCCTTCGAAGGCACCGAGAAGCGCAGCTAAATGGCGGATTAAGCGAGGACTGTTTGAGGCGCGCAGCGACGAGTTCCGCAGCGCCGCCATTTGGCGAGCATCGCAGCCAACCCGGAGGGTCCCGGAGTGGGTGCCCTTTGACGTGCATGGATGCACTAATGCCGCGGGCGCATGGATGCGCAGGAGCGGCCTTTTTCGTTAGTTTTTCTTTGGGCATACAAAGAAAAAGTGACTCGCCAGCAGGCGAAACCGAAACTCAAAAACAACACCGATAATGTTCACTATTGCGAGATCTGGGTTGCGGATGGTTTGCTGTTTCGCCTTAGCGGCGAGTCATCTTACCCGTTATTTTTCCAGCTACATGGGAGTGCCACCGTTATAATATCGTCAACATATGCTTGGTGGCGGCTGAGCTACTTTGCGGTAATGTGAGAAGTTTTCTTGGATTTATCGGCTGTCGGCAAAAACTTCACGATCATTCATCTTATTCCACTTTTACGCTAACGTTGTCATCCAAAAGTGGGTGCATGGTAGCGGATGGCGCTGGCTGGTTTCAGCATCCTTGCTGACAATAGAGGCGCCAGGCATTGATCGGTTAATTTGTTAATGCAGGTGAAAACCATCTTACTGATGGTTTTGCTGTACTCCAATCAAGGGATTTTTAGCCCCCGTCGCAAGGCAATAAGCTCGTCCTGTGCGGCCTGTTTGGCAACGGGGTTGGTGTTGACAAAAAAAGTGGAGGCGTGGAATGTGTGGGGGTAGCTATGAAGTTCAACGCTGACACCAGCCTGCATTAATTTCAATGCATAAAGAATACCCTCGTCCCGCAAAGGATCAAAAGCCATGGTTGTTACATAGGCCGGTGGCAGGCCTTTTAGCTGTTCGATGGTTGCCCGTGCGGGCGCCGCTGTAATCGGCACATTATCGCCGCCCGGTGAAAATTCGTCGCCCAGGTAGTATTGCCAGCTGAGTACGGCGTTGTCGTACCACCACAGCGGGGTGTCAGTAAAAGCCTGCATACTAAGGGTTTGAAGGCGGTCGTCGACTTCAGGGATGCCAAGGTATTGAAAACAGATCCAGGGTTTTTTCCGTTCTTTCAGCAACAGGACCAGGGCGGCAGCTAAGCCGCCACCCCCGCTTTGCCCCATAACGGCAATTCGTGCGGGGTCAATATTGAGATCTTTTGAATGGCTTACCGTCCATTCCAATGCCCGATAGCAGTCTTCAAGTCCTGCCGGGTAAGGATGCTCAGGCGCGAGGCGATATTCCACAGAGACAATGACCACACCTAGCTCTCGGCACAGGGGAATCATGCGGGCATGGTCGCTGTCTACTGAACCAATAACAAAGCCACCGCCGTG
>JBFXIU010000153.1:0-8022 GCA_050175615.1 Porticoccaceae bacterium
GTTGGTGTACCTGGACAATGCGGCGACCACGCAAAAGCCAGAGCAGGTGATTACGGCAATTGCTAACTATTATCGCCACGACAACGCCAATGTTCACCGCGGTGTACATACTCTAAGCGACCGGGCGACCCAGGCTTTTGAAAGCGCTCGCGAAACTGCCAGCCGTTTTATCAATAGCCCGGGTTCCACCCAAATCATTTGGGTGCGCGGAGTGACGGAGGCAATCAATCTGGTGGCCTACAGCTGGGGGCGTCACAATCTCAATGCCGGTGACCGAGTACTGGTATCTCAGCTTGAGCATCATTCCAATATCGTCCCCTGGCAAATGATTTGTGCCGAGCGCGGCGCCGAGGTTGTCGCCATTCCCATCACCGCCGCTGGCGATATTGATATGGGGGCGTTTGCAGCACTGCTCGATGATCGGGTGAAAATGGTGGCGGTCAATCATGTCTCCAACGCGTTGGGAACGGTTAATCCGGTTGTCGATATCATCAATCTGGCTCATGCTGCCGGGGCAAAAGTTCTTATCGACGGCGCTCAGTCAGTCGCCCACTGGCCTGTTGATGTGCAGGCATTGGATTGTGATTTTTATGCCTTCTCCGGCCATAAGCTTTTTGGCCCTACGGGAATCGGGGTGCTGTGGGGTAGGGAAGCTCTGTTGGATGCCATGCCCCCCTTTATGGGTGGTGGCGAAATGATTGAAAGTGTCAGCTTTGCCGGCACCACATTCAATACTCTTCCCTTTAAGTTTGAAGCCGGTACCCCGGATATTGCCGGCGCTGTCGGTCTGGCTGCGGCCATAGACTACGTCAATGGTATCGACAGATCAGCAGCGGCATTACACGAACAGCAGTTATTGCAAAAATCCCTTGATCTTGCCGAGCATGTTGACGGCCTGAAGAGAATAGGCACCCCGAACCATGCGGCGGGAATTTTCAGTTTTGTGGTGGATGGTATGCATCCCAGCGATTTGGGCATGCTCCTGGATCAACAGGGTATTGCAGTGCGTACTGGCCACCACTGCGCCCAGCCGCTGATGGATTACTATGGCCTGCCCGGTACGGTGCGGGCATCCTATTCAATTTACAATACCGAAGATGACGTCGATCGTCTGTTTGCCGGAATTCACAAAGCGAAAAAATTGTTTGCCTAGGTAGTGTTGGAATTAGAGGTGTGTTATGACAGTGGAAAAATTCGATTTCGATAATGCTATTTCAGTAACGCCTGCTGCGGCCAGGCACTTCAAAACTCAGCTCCAAGACAAAAATGGCAAATACCTGCGTATCAGCATCGCCCGGAATGGCTGTAGTGGTTACAAATACGTGTTTGAAGAGGTCAGTGATGGCAAGGACACTGATTTAACGCTTGATCTTGAAGATGGCCTTAAAGTATTTGTCGACCCCGACGCTATGACTGTTCTCCATGGTTCCCAAATTGACTATGTCTTTGAGGGTGTCAATCAGGTTTTGACAATCAATAACCCCAATGTCACCGCATCCTGTGGTTGTGGTGAAAGTTTCAGTATCGGGTAACCGGGATTTACGCAATGGCCATGCAGCAAGAGAGAAAAATTCTGACCACTCAGCGGGAGTGTCCGGGACGCCTGGTGCCCGTGGGCACCCCGGTGACGATTCCCGCCGATACCTTTGTGACATTGACCCAGTCCCTGGGTGGCAATTACACCCTGATTTATAACGGCAACATGGTCAGGGTTGATGGCACTGACGCCGACGCTCTGGGGCTGGAGCCCCTCAAGCTGGCGTTTCCGGCGCCCGCGGATGGCGGCATTGATGAGCAGCAGGTGTGGGATGCACTGGGAACCATTTACGATCCCGAAATCCCTGTTGACCTGGTGAGTCTTGGTCTTATCTATGCCGTCACTATTGAGCAAGACAGCGGCCTGGTTAGCATCACCATGACTCTGACCGCCCCCGGCTGCGGTATGGGGCCGGTGCTGGTCGGGGATGTTGAGTACCGGGTTGCCCAGGTGCCCAATGTCCGTAAAGTTGCCGTTGAGTTGGTCTTTGACCCGCCCTGGACAAGGGATATGATGTCGGAGGAAGCTCAATTGGAAACCGGAATGTTTTATTAGAGTTAACAGGCTCTAGAACAAATGAAGAGATTGATGCATGTCTGAGTCAGTTGTCGTACAGGAAAACCCCTTTGGTCGTACCATCAACAGTGGCGATATTGTCGACACCCTGAGCTTTTTTGACAGCTGGGAAGACCGCTATAAGTACATTATTGATCTTGGCAAAGAGTTGCCGCCTCTTGATGAGTCTCTGCATACGGATGGGCTGAAGGTAAAAGGTTGTCAGAGCCAGGTCTGGATAGCGACAAGTCTGAATAACGGTAAAATCCAGCTTTCTGCCGACAGCGACGCCTTTATCGTCAAGGGATTATTGGGTGTGGTTCTCGCTGCCTATAACAATAAAACACCGGCCGATGTGCTGGGCTTTGACATCGATGCCTATTTTGATGAGTTGGAACTGCTCAGTCATTTGACTCCAACCAGGGGTAACGGCCTGCGAGCCGTTGTCGCACATATTCGTGGCATTGCTCAAACACTGGCGGGAGCCGCCTGATATACTCCACTAGCCGGTGAAGCCGGCGACTTTGGATTGCCGGGTTGATAAAGCCTACAACCGCCTTTTCAGTTGAATGCTGTCGATGCCATTCTGGGTGAGAATGGCGCGGGCATTGCTGAGTTCAGACTTGTTGGTGAATGGTCCCACAAGAACCCGGTGCCAGGTTTCGCTACCGCCGGTGGATACCTTTTCAATATTTGCATGCATGTTGAGTAGCAAGAGACTCGCCCTTACGCTATCGGCGTCGGCAGCATTTCTGAATGAGCCGGCTTGAAGAACATAAACCTCAGTTGAGGGCGTCGATTCCTCAATGGGCGCAGGTGGTGTTTGCTGAGACTTTGGCGCAGTTGCTGTGGCGGTGTCAGCTTTTGGTGCAGGGTCGGTCTCGGCGATGACTTTTTTCTCTTCAACAGCCTGGGTTTCTTTTGTCAGATTTTCTGTGGTCTCTGCCAAAGTTTTTGCGTCTGGCTCGGGAATCACTACAGGTTTGGCTGCTGGCATTCCACCCTCTTCATCGGGAACTATAACCTCGCTTTCCTTGAGCAGGGTATAAAAATCAAAGCGGGGTTTGTGGCTTTGTGGGGTTTCTGGTGCAGGCTCTGCCTGCTGGGGGGCCGCTTCGCTGTCAGCGGTTTTTGCTTCGGATTCGCCGCTATTCTGCCTGTTTTGCCAATTGAGAATACCGGTGACCAGAGTGCCGATCAAAATGCCTGCCACCAGCCATAGCCAGCCGGGAAGGCTTTGTCTCGAGGGTTTAACCCTGGTATTCCTGGGTTTGGCTTTGCGGCGGTTGGTCAGTGGATAATCTCTACTCATGGCATTTTCAGAGGTATGTGTGCTGCCGCAATGGGCGCTCTGTTTTTAGGGTGAAGGGATTATATAAGAATAAACCTTTCAATTTAAATAAATCTTTTAACGCTTTGAAAATTAATGAATTCAACCTGATTCCTGAGGGTCTATATCCACGGCCCAGCGCAGGTTGCGGCTGTCTTTGTCAGTGTCAAGCTGGCGGCATGTCAGAGCCAGCGCTTCCCCTAAACGGCGCCTGTTGGTGGCGAATATGGAAAGGATAAAACGATGATAGCCTTTGCGCCGCTCCAGTGTCGCCGGTAGCGGCCCCAGATAGCGCGCGTCAGGGCAGGGGGGCAATGCTTTTTCCAGCAGTGACCGCACTTTGTTGAGATAGGATTCCGCCAGCTTTGGGCTGCCGGCTTCGGCGCGAACAATGGCCATATGGTTATAGGGAGGCAAGCCCTGCTGGTGACGGTCGGCGAGCAGCATTGTCGAGAAGCTGCGGTAGTCCCCCTTTACCAGTTCTCGAAGCAATGGGTGATCCACATAGTGGCTCTGAATAATGACTTTGCCCGGGTGCTCACCGCGACCGGCGCGACCTGCAACCTGGGTAATCATCTGCGCCATCCTTTCCATCGCCCTGAAATCAGTACTGAAAAGCCCGCTGTCTACTTCCAGGAGAGCGGCGAGAGTTACGGCAGGAAAATGGTGGCCTTTGGCGATCATTTGGGTGCCTACGAGTATACAGGGTTTGTTGCGGCGGATTTCTTCGATGGCGTTGACCATGGCATTTTTGCCTCTGGTGCTGTCCCTGTCGAGACGAATGATGCGAGTATGGGGAAACAGCTGTTGCAAAACTTCTTCACTGCGCTCCGTGCCCTGGCCGACAAAATGGATATTGGCGCTGTGGCACTGCTGGCATTGTGACGGAAGGGGCTGCTGTTGTTCGCAATGGTGGCAAATGAGCTTTTGCTGGCGCAAGTGTGTCGTCATTTTTGTTGAACAGTGCAGGCATTCGGCCTGCCAGCCGCAGTCGTGGCACAACAGCAGGGGGGCGTAGCCACGGCGATTAAGAAAAACCAGCACCTGGTTGCCTTTGCCGAGCTCCGCCTCCATGGCTTGCAGTAATGGTGATGAAAACCCCGCTTTCAAATCCGTACCCCGCAAATCGACAAGCTGCCATTGCGGAGCCGGGTGGTGATGGCCGCGATCCCTGAGCTCGATCAAGGTATAACGCCCTCGCTCACAGTTGAGCTGGGTTTCCAGTGATGGGGTAGCGCTGCCGAGGATGACGGGGATTTGCTCCCTGTTGGCGCGCATGACGGCGACATCTCTGGCCGAATAGCGGAATCCGTCCTGCTGCTTAAAAGAGGGGTCGTGTTCTTCGTCGAGAATAATAATTCCAGGGCTGGCGAGCGGCGTAAAAATGGCTGATCTGGTACCGATAATGATTCTCGCAATGCCGCTGCGGGCATCTGCCCAGCTTTGCAGGCGTTCTTTGTCACTGAGTCCTGAGTGGATTGAGGCGATAGGGCAATTAAAACGCTGCTGGAATCGTGTCAGTGTTTGGGGGGTAAGGTTGATTTCAGGCACCAATACCAGCGCCTGTTTGCCGGCCTTTAAAATTTGCGCAATGGCCTGCAAGTAAATTTCTGTTTTGCCGGTTCCGGTGTCGCCAAATAGCAGGTAGCTGTGAAAGCCCTCAACGCTGATGGTCGCCAGAGCCTGTTGTTGTTCCTCTCTGAGTTGGGGGCCGGCTTCTGCGACCAGGGAGTCTGCAGAAAACAGCGCTTTGGGTAAAAACACTTTGTTGATCAGCCCTCGGTTTTCCAGGGCGCGAAGATTGGCTCGGCTAAAACCTTTTTCGGTCAGCTCAACGCTGCTGAGGCTGCGGTGTTCTCGGAGTAACTGTACAAGTTGCTGTTGTTTTTTCGCTCTCTTCAATGAGGCTTCACCCAGGCCGAGGCCGTGGGAACTGAGCTGCCAGTGTTCGCAGAGATTGTCTGGTATGGGGGCGCCCTTGCGCAACAGGGCTGGGAGTGTCGAAAGCAGTGCATCGCCCACAGGATGCTGGTAATAGTCTGCCGCCCATAGATAAAGTTGCAGCAACTGGTGGTTGACCAGAGGCTGCTGATCGATAATGCCTATGATAGGTTTGAGTTTGTCCGCCGGTTGCGAGCTTTCCGCGGCTTCGCCGATAACAATGCCCACCAGGGTGCGATTGCCAAAGGGGACTTTCACTCGGGCTCCGATGGGGATTTGATTTTCCGGTCGACCGGTTTCCGGCACAGGCAGGTAGTCAAAACATCGTCTCAGGGGTGAGGGTATGGCAACAGTGAGTATCAAACCGGATTCCGCAGTAGGTTGTGCAATGGATTGTTGAAAATTGGTGGGATTCTGTTAGTATGCGCGCTCCGTAAACCAACGGCATGCGGTGCCCGGCAACAGTGGAAAAGTAAATGACTGGGTGGCGGTATGCAAGTATTGAGGCGCATTATGAAATCTGAAATCCATCCAGCCTATGGCAAAATGACCGCCAACTGCAGCTGCGGCAATGTTATCGAAGTGGGTTCCACTCTGGCGCAGAGCATCCACTTGGATGTCTGCTCAAGCTGCCACCCATTCTATACCGGCAAGCAGAAAGTTGCTGATGTCGGTGGCCGTATTGATCGCTTCAAGAAGCGTTTTGGCAGCAAAATTTCCAGCAAATAAGTTTTTCCCCTTGTTTGCCCATAAAACGCCCCGGTCGCAACGCTGGGGCGTTTTTGTTTGTCTGCCTTTCATTTTTGCCGGTATTCACCCCGGTGTCGCCGACACCCTTTCGGTGGCCGGATTGCCCTTGGCCAGTCAATCCGACCCGCATTGTGGCCTGGGACAGCTTTCGAAGTCCTTGCCAGTGGAGAAAGTGGCGATCAAATCAGTGATTGACGGCGATACCCTTAACCTCGTGGACGGTCGCAAGGTTCGCCTTATTGGTGTCAACGCCCCTGAGCTTCTCAGTCCCCGGCGCCCCTGGGAAGAATTCTATGGGCGCAAGGCGAAGGCCGAAGCAAACAGTTTTTTTGATCGCGCCGCAACGGCTTATCTGGTTCGGGACAAGCAGGCAAAAGATCATTACGGACGGTTATTGGCACACCTGTTTAATGGCAAAGGTGAAAGCCTCGAAGCTCATTTGCTGAAACAGGGTCTTGCCTGGCATGTTGCCGTTCCGCCAAATCTCCATCTCGCTGATTGTCTCGCAGGGTTGGAAGTTGAGGCTCGCGCCCAAAAACTTGGCGTTTGGCGGCAGCCGGCAGTAGCGCCACAAACCCTGATCGAAGGAGGGTTTCAGCGCATTCGTGGCAAGGTCGAAAAAGTGACTTTTGCCGAAGCCTGGTGGCTTAATTTTGAAGGTGATCTGGCTGCAGTGATTTATCCTGAACACCAGCACCGCTTTGAAAAAAAATGGCTGCGTCGTCTCGAAGGTCAGGTTGTCGAAGTTCAGGGTTGGATCTATTCCGTCCCCAAAGCCAAAAAAGCCTGGCGAATAAAGCTGGAAACGCCTCACGGTATCGAAAAATAATCGTTGCTTGCCTCTTTCTGCCATTGAAAATGCGCATGGGTGATAGCCTTTTCAGTAATTCCATGTAAATTTTGTGGTTAAGCGAGAAGTTCTTAATCTGGATCAAATTCCCTTTGTTCAGTTAGTGGTTTACTGGCGTCAGACGAAACTGAAAAGGGAAACATCCATATGAAACTTAAAACACTTGTCATGGGCACAGCAGTGGCAGCTGCGGCAATGTCAGCTACTGGCGCATTGGCGTACCAAGCCGGAGATATTATTGTTCGTGCGGGCGCGGTGACCGTGGCGCCAGATGAAAGCAGCGACGGTATTGCCATTCCTGCATTGAACATACCTGCACTTTCGGGCACCCAGGCCGAAGTGGACAACGATACCCAGCTTGGCCTGACGGCGACGTATATGCTCAGCAGCTCTTTGGGTATTGAGCTGCTGGCGGCAACGCCTTTTAGTCACGACATCGATGCCAACCTGAACGCTGCCAATCTCGGCACCATCAGCGCAGGTTCAACCAAGCACCTGCCACCCACTGTCTCGGTTGTCTGGTATCCTTTGGGCAGCGAATACAGCATTTCCCCCTATGTGGGCGCCGGGATCAATTACACGGTTTTCTTTGACGAAGACGTCAGCGGCGATCTCGAAGCCGCAACGGGTGCCCTTGCGGAGCTTGACGGTCCGCTGCCCATGTCCCTGGATCTCGATGATTCCTGGGGGCTGGCCGCGCAACTGGGTGTTGATGTGGCTCTTAACAGCAATTGGCACGTCAATGCATCGGTGCGCTGGATTGATATCGAAACCGATGCCAGGTTTTCTGCCGGTGGTGCCACCATTATCAGTGTTGACAATGTAGAGATTGATCCCTTCGTTTATCAAATCAACATTGGTTACAAGTTCTGATTTAGAGAGCAATAAAGTTACAAAAAAGCCGGAATAGTTTCCGGCTTTTTTGTAACAATTGTCCCGTCCTGGAATAGGTTTACACAGTGAGGACCTATTATGGATGAACGCCTATCGACGCGCCGTAAGCGCACCCAGCGTGATTACACAATGGGCTTTAAATTGCAGGTTGTAGACGCTGTTGAA
>JBFXIU010000154.1:0-8002 GCA_050175615.1 Porticoccaceae bacterium
ATGTTCGACCGATTTCCCCCACTCGGGGGCTGATCTATGATCGCAACGGTGTGCTATTGGCGGACAACAAAGCCGGTTTTACGCTTTCCATTGTTGTGGAGCGCAGCAAGGATCTCAATCAGCTGTTGGTCGATTTGGATAGATTGCTCGATTTCAACGACGAGGAACTCAGTCGTTTTCATAAGCAAAAGTCCCGCCGCAAACCCTATGAACCTGTGCCGCTGCGCATCAATCTCAGCGAATTGGAGCAAAGTGTTCTGGCTGTCAATGAGTTCCGTCTCGAAGGTGTTGAAATTACCGCGCAGCTGGTCAGGTACTATCCCCATGCGGAACTGTTGTCCCATGTGCTCGGTTATGTCGGCCGTATTAATGACCGCGAGCTGCCGGAACTGGATCCGGTGCGTTACAGCGGTACCTACGTCATTGGCAAGACCGGAATTGAAAAGTCTTACGAAGAACAGCTCCTCGGTGAAGTGGGTTACGAGCACGTAGAAACCAACGCTCGAGGACGCGTTATGCGCTTGCTGGAACGGATTGCTCCAGCGGTGGGCAAAGACTTGCATTTGTACATGGATATTCGCCTGCAGAAAGTCGCCTATGACGCCCTCGGTGAAGAGAAAGGGGCGATAGTGGCCATGGATGTACGTACCGGGGGGATTTTGGCCATGGTCAGTAAGCCGGGTTTTGACAGTAATCTGTTCGTCACCGGAATCAGTAGCAAAGATTACAATGCGCTGCTGAACTCACCAGATAGACCCCTGTTCGACCGTGTCACCCAGGGGCAGTACCCACCCGGCTCCACCGTGAAACCTGTGTTTGGGCTTGCCGCCCTGGATTCCGGAGTGATGGAAACGACGTCAACCATTTTTGATCCCGGTTTTTTCCGGCTGCCCAACAGTACCCATAAATACCGCGATTGGAAAAAAGGAGGCCATGGCGGCAAGGTCGATCTGCATATGGCGATTGTCCAGTCCTGTGACACCTATTTTTATAACGCGGGGGTCAAAATGGGAATTGACGACCTCTATTTTTATGGCAGCAAGTTCGGTCTGGGAGAGAAAACAGGAATAGATCTGCCCTCAGAACAGTCTGGCCTGATGCCCTCGAGAGATTGGAAGCGTGGCGCCCGCGGTGTGTCCTGGTATCCCGGCGATACGGTAAATACCAGTATTGGCCAGGGCTTTATGCTGACCACGCCGTTGCAGCTTGCAGTGATGACGGGTCGCCTGGCGAGCCGGGGAGACAGGCTTGTCCCGCGAATGGTTCGCGATATCGGTGAAGATACCCACAGAGAAAAAGTATCGTTGGGTCGTATCGAGGCGAAAGACGAGCACTGGGATTATGTGCTCAATGCCATGAAAGATGTGGTTCACGGTGAAAGGGGAACTGCCAAAATTGTCGCCAAGGGACTCGCCTACACCATGGCTGGAAAAACCGGCACCGCCCAGGTGGTCGGTATTCGTCAGGGGGAGACCTATAACGCCAGCCTTTTGGCGAAAAAGAACCGCGACCATGCCCTTTTTGTTGCCTTTGCCCCGGTTGAGGATCCTGAAATTGCTGTTGGCATTATTGTCGAAAACGGGGAGCACGGCAGCAGTACGGCAGCCCCCATCGCTCGAGCCCTATTTGATAGCTATATGACGTTAAAACAACAGGATCTGGAGCAGGTGAGTCATGAGCCACAACGCTGAGTTCGTTCGCACCATCCGCCCGGAGGGTTCGGGCTTATACGGCTCCGGAGGCTGGCAGAAAATTCATGTGGATCTGCCTCTGTTGTTATTGCTGTGTGCGGCCTGCGCGGCGGGTCTCTTTATCCTCCAAAGTGCCAGTGGTGAAAACGGCTTTTATGTACAGAGACAGGCTGTTTTTATGGCTATGGGGCTGGTTGTGATGCTGGTGGCTGCGCAGTTTAGCCCCAGATTTTTGCAACGCTGGGCGTTTCTTCCCTACCTCTCCGGCATCCTGTTGCTGATCGCAGTAATTTTTGTGGGTATCGGTGCAAAAGGCGCCCAGCGCTGGCTTGATCTGGGAGTGATACGCTTTCAACCCTCCGAAATCCTCAAAATTGCCGGGCCGCTGATGATCGCCAGTTATCTGGGAAACCGTCATTTGCCTCCCGGTTTTCGCCATGTTGCTATTTCTGTGTTACTGCTCCTGGTTCCTGCGGTTTTGGTGGGAATTCAGCCCGACCTCGGCACTGCGTTACTGATTTTTGCCGCAGGGTTTTTTGTGGTTTTTCTCGCCGGTCTTAGAAAGCGCTACCTGTTCGGCGCCATATTGGCTGTAGTGGCGCTGGCGCCACTATTTTGGTTTTTTCTTCTCCACGACTATCAAAAAACACGGATTCTCACTCTACTTGACCCCCAGGCCGACAAGCTCGGCGCCGGCTGGAATATTATTCAATCGACCACGGCGATTGGCTCCGGTGGTATTCATGGCAAGGGCTGGGCAAAAGGAACCCAGTCCCAGCTGGATTTTCTTCCAGAGAGCCATACGGATTTTATCATCGCGGTGCTTGCCGAGGATTTCGGGCTTGTGGGGGTTGTTTGTCTGTTGTCGCTTTACCTGCTAATCATTGCTCGCGGACTTATCATCAGCATCAATGCCCAGAGCATGTTTGGTCGTCTGTTGGCGGGTAGTCTCACCCTCACATTTTTTGTTTATGTGTTTGTCAATATGGGTATGGTTTCTGGCATTCTGCCTGTGGTTGGCGTGCCATTGCCCTTTGTCAGTTATGGCGGGACGGCCGTTGTGACCTTGATGCTGGGATTTGGTATGCTGATGGCCATCAGTACCGAAAAAAAACGCAGTTGAGAAACTAAAGGAAAAGCGATTATGCGCATACGGTTGTTCCTGTCGGCAGCTCTGGCTCTGAATGTTTTCAGTAGTATGACATTGGCCAGTGATAGTCGAACCTATCAGCAGCACCCGCAGGCGCTTGCTTTGGTGGATAAAATGGTCGCCGACCATGGTTTTGACCGGCAGGCGCTGCTTGCCCTCTTTGCCCAGGCAGAGCACAAACAGAGTATTATCGACGCCATGAACCGTCCGGCGGAAAAAGTGAAGCCCTGGAAGGATTACCGTCAGATTTTTATTCAGGAAAAACGTATCGATCTTGGTGCCGCCTTCTGGCGCAAACATAGCGACGCCCTTGATGCTGTTGAGAAAAAATACGGTGTAGATGCAGCCGTCATCGTTGCCATTATTGGCGTTGAAACCTATTACGGTCGCAACACGGGCAGCTATCGAGTTTTGGATGCGTTGTCGACTCTGGCCTTTGACTATCCCAAGAGGAGCCCTTTCTTTACCAAGGAGCTGGAAAATTTTCTTCTTCTCAGCCGAGAGCAGGCTCAGGATCCCCTCGCACTCAAGGGCTCTTATGCCGGCGCCATGGGCTACGGCCAATTTATGCCCAGCAGTTATCGAGCCTATGCGGTGGATTACGATGGCGATCAGATTGTTGATATCTGGAATAACCCCGAAGACGCCATCGCCAGCGTTGCCAACTACTTTGTTCGCCACGGCTGGAAAGACGGCCAGCCTGTGGTTGCTCGCGCAACTGCTGCTTCAGGCTATGAAAACCCAAGATTTAATGAGCTGGAACCGCCAACGCTGACGTTGCGGCAGCACAAAAACGCAGGTCTTTCCGTCATTGGCAACTACCCGAAGAATCTCAAGGCGATGCCCATGAAGCTGGAAGGGCAGAGCGGTGATGAATACTGGCTCGGATTTGATAATTTTTATACCATAACCAGGTACAATCACAGCCATCGTTATGCAATGGCTGTGTACCAGTTGAGTGAGTTGATACGTGAACGGGTAGGGCGTGATTAATATCAAGCGTTTAATATTGGCAAACCTGTGCCTGCTTGTGGTGTCTTGCGGTGGCGGTGTCAAAGACGGCGCACCTCGCAGGGATATAGACGCAAGCAATATTCCCGATGCGGTTCCCAGGTTTGAGCCTATCACCAAGGCGGGAAATAAAAGCCCTTATGTGGTGTTTGGAAAAAAATACTATGTGCTTCCCAGCTTTAAAAATTATCGCGGCAAGGGGCTGGCATCCTGGTACGGTACCAAATTCCACGGCCAGAAAACCTCCAATGGTGAAACCTATAATATGTACGCCATGACCGCCGCCCACAAAACACTACCCATTCCCTGCTATGTGCAGGTCACCAACCTTGAAAATGGCCGTAAAGCCATTGTCCGTGTCAATGACCGCGGCCCTTTTCACGATGATCGGGTCATTGATCTCTCTTATGCGGCAGCGAAAAAACTCGGTGTCTACGGTGCTGGAACAGCGAGAGTTGAAGTGGTTGCCATTGACCCGGCGAATTTTCAGGGCAACTCGGTTGAATCCCCGCAGGTAGCTGGCAACGCTATAACGCCAGCAAACCCCAGTATTGGCTCAGGCCAGGCGTTTCTCCAGGTAGGCGCATTTTCAACGCCTGATGCCGCAGAAAGCTATCGCCTTCGCGCGGCCAGCCGCACGGGATACTCCGTCAATGTGCGTCAGGAATATGCCGGCGGGAAGCGGCTTTTTAAAGTGCTGGTCGGCCCTTTTGATACACAGAGCCGTCTTTTAGCCGCTAAGGATTCCCTGCAGCGGAAGGAAAATCTGCCGTCTTTTGTGGTCTATGATTAGAGTCTGTTAAGGGCTTCAGGTTTTTTTAAAAACCGCTCATGGTAGAATCCCCGCCATTCATCCACCAAAAATTCCTATTTCAAATCCTTCAAGCTAACAGGACTCTATAGCATGTTGAAAAAATTGACACAAACAGGCCTGGTCATTTTTCTTGCCGTCTGTGGATCTTTATCACAGGCGGAGCTGCTCATACCTGCGCCACCACAGATCGCTGCAGCCGGCTGGGTGCTGATGGATGCGAATACAGGGCAGGTTATTGTCGAACACAATGCCCGCGAGCGCTTGCCTCCTGCGAGCCTGACCAAAATGATGACCAGCTATATCGTCTCTCAAGAGATTGAAAACGGCCGCATCAAGGAAGACGACGTCGCCAGGGTCAGTGAATATGCCTGGAAAACCGGAGGCTGGGCCAGCGGCAGTTCAGTAATGTCACTGCTGCCCAACTCCGAAGCGAAAGTTATCGACTTACTCCGCGGTGTAATCATTCAGTCTGGTAATGACGCCTCTATTGTTCTTGCCGAGCATCTCGCCGGATCCGAAGCCGCCTTCGCTGATATTATGAATCAGCAGGCGGAGATCATCGGTATGAAAGATACCCATTTTGAAAACGCCACCGGGCTGCCTGGCGAGAATCATTACACCACCGCCTATGATATGGCGCTGATGGCGCAGGCGCTGATTCGCGATTTTCCTTCCCACTATGCGATCTATTCAGAAAAATATTTTGAATACGACAATCATCGCCAACCTAACCGCAATCGGCTGCTGTGGCGTGACAGTTCTGTCGACGGCGTTAAGACCGGCCACACCCAGGAAGCGGGGTACTGCCTCGTGGCGTCGGCTCTGCGGGACGACATGCGCCTGATTTCTGTAGTAATGGGCACTTCCAGTGAAGAAGTGCGCGCTCGCGAGTCACAGACGCTGCTGTCCTATGGTTTCCGTTATTACGAAACCGCGAAGTTGTTCAGTGCCGGTGAGGTGTTGGTGGAAAAAAGCCGGGTTTGGTACGGGGATAAGGATTATGTCAACCTGGTTGCCAATGAAGACATCTATGCCACAATTCCCCGCGGCTCACAGGAGGGGTTAAAAACGGAAGTCCAGGTGGAACCCGTGCTCAAGGCTCCTCTTGATAAAGGTCAGGAGCTGGGGCGTGCCAACGTGGTTTTTGATGGCAAGCAGCTGGCAGATATTCCTGTGGTGGTTGCAGATGCTGTTGCCGAGGCCGGATTTTTCAGCCGTCTTTGGGATGCCATTATGTTGTTCTTCATGAGTCTCTTCGCCAGTGGTGGCGAGGCGGCACCATGACTGAAAAAAGCGCCCCCAAAATAGCGTTTCCCTGTATTTATCCCGTCAAGGTGATGGGCTACGCCTGTGACGAGTTTCATCAGCACGTAATCAGTGTTATGGAACAGCATGCGCCGGGGTTTGATCGCACGGAAATTGTTGTTCGCGATAGCCGCAATGGTAAGTTTCAGGCGGTTACTGTCAGCATTACCGCTACCGGTGAGAAACAATTGCAGGCTATCTTCGAAGATCTCAAAACCAGCGCCCATGTGCAGATGGTGTTGTGACCCCGGCTGATAAAACCTGTCGCCCTCCTCGATTGCTGATGGTGCGCCATTTGGGGTGTCAGCCCTATGAGCCGGTTTACGCTGCGATGAAAGCTTTTACCGAAACCCGGTGCAATGAAACAGCCGATGAGTTTTGGTGGCTGGAGCACTACCCCGTATACACCCTGGGGCAGGCGGGGAAGCCCGAGCATTTGTTAGTGCCTGGCGATATCCCTGTCGTCCACGCCGATCGCGGTGGTCAGGTTACCTACCACGGTCCTGGACAGCTCATTGGCTATGCATTGATTGATATCAAACGGCTGGGAATAGGGGTGCGCGACTTGGTCAGCGCACTGGAAAACATCATGATCACCTCGCTTTCACCCCTTGGCATCCTCGCTTATGCTCGAGCTGATGCTCCGGGAGTTTACGTAGCGAGCCGTGCGGGTCAGCATCTCAAAATCGGCTCCCTGGGAGTGCGCATTCGCCGCGGGTGTTCCTATCACGGACTTGCCCTGAATGTCGATATGGATCTGGAACCTTTCCTCAGAATCAATCCCTGCGGATACCCTGGGCTGGAAATGACACAGGTTTATGACCTGATAACCACCGAGGCGAAGCCGTCTCTGCAGCAGTTACAAGCGCAGATGATTGATACACTTGCGACTATCTTGGGCTATGGAGAAATACGGCATCAGCGACCTGATCATGGGCTGCTACTTCCTCGCAGTGATGGCAATCAGCGCTCAGATGCCAGCAGCGTTCGACTCAGTTAACAGATTCGTTTAGGGTAACAATTATGACCAGCACAGACCTTACTCCGGTTAAACGTTCCCGCCGCAGAGATGCCGGTGAAAAACTGCGCGGTGCCGATAAGGTCGAAAAAATACCTGTCAAGGTGATTGCTTCAGATGCTGTGTTGCGCAAGCCTGACTGGTTGCGGGTGAAAATCAGCGCTTCGCCCCAAGTCGACCGTATTAAAAGTATTCTGCGCAAAAACAAGCTGGCCACTGTGTGTGAGGAAGCCTCTTGCCCCAATCTCAGCGAGTGCTTTGGTGGGGGTACTGCCACATTCATGATTATGGGGGAGATTTGTACCAGGCGCTGCCCCTTCTGCGATGTCGGCCATGGCAAGCCATTGCCCTTGGATGAAAATGAGCCCCGTCATTTGGCGTCAGCCATCGCCGAGATGGCTTTGAAGTATGTGGTTATTACCTCGGTAGACAGGGATGATCTCAGGGATGGCGGAGCCGCCCATTTCGCCAACTGCATTCGCGAGGCGCGGCTTCTATCCCCGGCATTGCAGATCGAAATCCTCGTGCCGGATTTCCGCGGTCGTATGGAACCTGCCCTGGACATTCTCAGCGAAACTCCGCCGGATGTTTTCAACCACAATCTGGAAACGGTTCCCCGTTTGTACCGCGAAGCCCGCCCCGGCGCTAACTACGCCTGGTCGTTGACCTTAATGAAGGAGTACAGCGCCAGAAACCCCGATGTGCCGACCAAGTCCGGTCTGATGGTAGGTTTAGGGGAAACCAAAGAAGAAATGTTTCGCGTCCTTGACGATCTGCGCAGCCACAATGTCGACATGCTTACAATCGGCCAGTACCTCGCCCCCTCGAAAAACCACTTGCCGGTGGCTCGCTTTGTCCACCCGGACGAATTTGCTGAATATGCCGACTACGCCTATTCCATAGGCTTCAAGCATGCGGCATCCGTACCACTGGTGCGTTCGTCCTACCATGCCGACAAGCAGGCACGGGGCGAGAATATCAATTAAACCTGAAGTGTCGATTTTAACAAGAGC
>JBFXIU010000155.1:0-7847 GCA_050175615.1 Porticoccaceae bacterium
ATAGAGAAACTCACTAGTGTCCCAACGTTTATTCAAACAAAATCAACTGGTTAGAAGATTCTGTCTGATCAATAGTGTAATCCTCGATGAAAAGTGCCTTGTTTAAAGGCATTTTCTCGAAAAGCGTGACGCTTAGAACCTGCAAAATTGTGTAGAGGCTGGCGTCGATGTTCAATCGCTTCTTGATGATAGCGACCAGCACATAAACGGAGACGGCGATCCAGATTTGAGTTTTCACGGCATTCTCCGTCGTGCCGAAAAAATTTTTGATGCGTAGGTGTTGTTTGATCCATTTGAAAAACAATTCGACCTGCCAGCGACAGCGGTATAAGTCGGCAATGGTGAACGCGGGCAAGTTGAAATTATTGGTGAGAAACACGAAGGTTTTGTCGGTGTCTGCATCGTGATACTTGATACGACGCAATTTGTCTGGGTAATCCTTTGCCGCATAGAAACCGGTGAGCTCCACCGTTTGGTCGTAGCGTAGGCCGGTGGTTTTGTCGACGGGCCGGGAATACAGACGGCGGCATTGTAAATTGGACTTGGCGCGGATCACGAAGAATGCAGCATTGAGGTGGAGGACATGAAGACGAGCGAAATCCAGATAGCCGCGATCCATAATGTAGAAGGCGCCCGCCTCCGGGACAAGCAGATCGAGTGCGTTGACATCGTGGACCTTGCCTTCGGAAACATGGATAAACGTGGGGATATTGCCCCTCAAATCCATCAGCGTATGGAGTTTGATGGCCCCCTTGGTGCGGCGAAAATGGGCCCAGGGGAAGACGGAAAGACAAAGATCGATGGTCGTGGCATCGAGCGCATAGACCGTGTTGGTGAGTTCGACGCCAAAGGAATCTCCCATATAGAGCTTGCGTGCGATGTGGATCAGGGACTGGGCGAAGTCGGCATAGATGCGCCAGTCGCGTACCTTGTTGGCATTGGCCAGGGTGTTGCGGGAAACTCCGCCCCGAATCCCCATGTGGTATAGCTTTTTTTGCTGAGCGCGTAGACAGGCTTCGATGTCGCGAAGGCTTTCGCGATAGGTAAGTTGAGCGAAAGCCATGCAACGAAATTGATCCTGGCAGGAGAAGTGCTTGGTTTTGTGATGGCCGCGATAACGCTCGACACACCGACGGAAGGTGTGCATTGGCAGATGTTCCATCACTTGAGAGAAGATCATGCTGTCCGAGTACATGCGCCACGCTCCTCTGCGCGCCTAAGAAGCTAGCAGGGTCGCAATTAGCAGTAGTACAGTTCAAGTCGGTGACAGGCACAATCGGGTCTATTTAAGTTAAGGAATCTCTGATTAATTCATCCAGGATTTTCTGCGATAATTCCACAAGAAAAAACCGCTGTGAGCCACTAAACATGCGACAACCCACCCTTACAGAAGGCTTCGAAAAATACCGCAAGAAGACTCGCAAGGAGCAGTTTCTGGAGGAGATGGAAACCATCATCCCCTGGAAGGAACTCACCGAGGTCATCGAGCCGTTCTATCCGAATCCTCAGGGTGCGGGCCGTCGTCCGGTGGGAGTTGAGCGCATGCTGCGTATTTACTTCCTGCAGCACTGGTTCAATCTGTCCGATCCCGGCGCCGAGGAGGCTCTGTACGACTCCCGCGCCATGCGGCACTTCGTGGGCATTGATCTGGGCAACGAGCCGGTACCCGACGAAACCACCCTTTGTAAGTTCCGCCACCTGATGGAACGGCACAACCTGGGGGATCAGCTTTTCCACCTGGTCAATGAGTATCTTCAGGAGAACGGCCTGAAGGTGGGGCGAGGCACCATCGTGGATGCCACCATCATCAATGCCCCGAGTTCCACCAAGAATCAGGACAAAGCCAGGGATCCGGACATGCGCTCCACCCGCAAGGGCAACCAGTGGTACTTCGGCATGAAGGCGCATATCGGGGTGGACAGCAAGACCAAGCTGATTCACAGCGTGGTGGCCACCTCGGCGAATGTCCACGACTCGGTGGTTTTTGGAGAACTGCTGCACGGGGAAGAGACCCGCGTCTGGGGTGATTCAGCCTACACCGGAAAGAAGGACGTCATCACAGAAGTTGCGCCGAACGCACAGGATTTTACCCACCGGAAAGGGTACAAGAATCACCCGCTGAGTGACGAAGAAAAGAGTAAGAACCGCCAGAAATCCAAAGTGCGGGCCGGGGTGGAGCATCCCTTCGGTGTGATGAAGCGCCGTTTCGGTTTCACCAAGGCCCGCTATCGTGGGCTGGCCAAAAATGCCCATCACCTGTTTGTCTCCTGTGCGCTGGTCAACCTGGTGATGGCTGGGAAGATGCTTCTCAAAAAAGCGACGACGGGAGGCTTGCAGGCAAGTTGCGTCTGAAATACGCCAATAGGGCGGGATAGCCCGTTCGAAAGAGCGAGTTCCCACCAAAATTGACGTAAAAATGACCTCGTCATCGTTTACGAGCTGATTTTTCAAACATCAGCGCGAAAAAACGGTCATTATTCAGAGGTTCCTTAAATATCAGTATGTTATATGCATCTTTTAGTCAAACGTTGGGACAGTAGTGATTATTACCTACTTCCCTGTTGACATCTACGCAGCTGGTTAAAGGTAACGAAAGCGGGTCATGGTGGAATCTCCTTTTTAGGTACATGTAGTTCCTCAAGCGTTTACTTTTTTAAAATAGTTAACGCACCCTTCAGTGGATACTATAGCCATCGGGACATAAACCCTGTACCGTCGCCGCCCTCTTGGGGTGGCGACGGATTATGGTGTTCCGGATTTTCGCAGTGGTGGTGCTGAGTGGGTGGGTCAATATGGCGCTTTCCCATGGTGGAGGCCTGGATCATCACGGAGGGCATTGGGATCGCGCCAGTGGAAGCTAACACTGCCATCGCGCATCCTGCACCCCTCCTCAGCGGCAGATGGAACTGTCCGAAGTACAACCTGATCCACAGCCTCGCTTCTCGACACTCTACGACCGTAGCGAATGGCCTCACTGGATCGACAGCGATGGAGACTGCCAGAATACCCGGGCGGAAGTCCTCATCCAGACAAGTGAGGTGGCAGTCAAATTCAAGCGCAACCGTGGCTGCAATGTAAGCCATGGCCGGTGGACTGACCCTTACACTGACCAGACATTCACCCGTGCCGCAGACCTGGACATTGACCACCTGGTGCCCCTGGCCTGGGCTCACGGTCACGGCGGAGACAACTGGTCGCGGGTAAGGAAGCGGGCGTTCGCCAACGATCCTGCCAATCTTCAACCGGTGGAGGCGAGCATCAACCGTGAGAAGGGATCTCGGGGGCCGGACGATTGGCTACCACCTAACCGGGGTTACCACTGTCAGTACCTGTCCCGATTTACCGGTATAGTGCGAAACTATCAGCTGCGCCTTGAAACGATAGAAGTGCAGCGCCTGAAGCCGCTCGCCCGGCGATGCCAGATCCGGTTATGAGAACCAACGGTTGGATTCCCTACCCGGCAGGGATGAAAGGATTCACGCCTGCAGCAACCGCCGTTGCAGCAGGCCCTGCATGTCGCGGCGCCCGTCGGCAATCAGCATGACATAGACCCTGTTGCCGATAACGCGATAGAGGATACGGTAGGGCCTGAAGAACACCTCCCGGTACTCACGCAGTCCAATCGCCACCAGCTCCTTGGGATAGACGCCCCGCTCTGGATTCTCGGAAAGGCTGGAGAAAACATTCTCCAACTGATCGAGCACATGATCCGCCTTACCTGGCACATCATGACGGTCAATAAAGTCATAGAGCTCCTCCAAGTCCCGGGAAGCGTCCTCCGTCAACAGGGCCTCAAAGCTCATCCGCGCTGCTGGCCCCTATCCCGCAGCCGTTGAACGACATCTCCCGCCGGTTCGACCTTCCCCTCTTCGATCTGCCGGGTTCCCAGCGCCAGGATCTTCAACAGCGCCAGGGTCTCCTGAGTCTCCTCATAGCTATCGATCCCCTGTATCACCACCTTGGCCTCGCCGTTCTGGGTGATAACCAGAGGATCGCCGCGCTCGGACAGGGTTCGTACCACTTCAGCGGTATGGGCCTTGAGATAGCTGATGGGTTTGATTTGACTGGACAGTTTCATAGTGCCTCCTGGGGAGGTCTAAATTTAGACCTTTAACGGGTCATCCGTCAACCCCGCTTACGGACCATGTCGACTCACATTGGTCGAATAATACCCATCCAGGGCAACGGGATGGTGGGTCTGGATCTCAGAGGTCGCCTCACGGGTTATCCACAGGGTTCTCCACGGATTCTGTGGGTAACGCACTGCAAGTGGCAGCGGCAAATTGGCACCTACAGGGACGGCCATAAGCGGGAGAAACTAGAGGGTCCGCAAGGGAGAACGAGATACCACAACCCAAGTCACGTATAGCGGGCACAGGTAGCAGAAAGCTAAACCCCTATGAGCCCCTCAGCACGACCGACAAGGCGACGACCGCGCTCAATAGCGCATTTTTGAGGGCGAGGTCCGACGCAAACTGTGCCACCAGCGTACCCGTATCCAAGGGGATCCAGTAGGGAGGCACATGGAACGCCAGATCGGCAAGCTGGGTAGGGAACAATACAGTGATAGACCCTGGCATAAACACCAGGTAGGGCCGACCGGCTGGAGCAACCTTCTCCAAGGCAAGGATGGCTGCCCGCAGTTGTGCGGTAAGCAGGCCCGCTCCATCGGGGGCACTGGTGCGGAAATGATAGGCTGAATCGAAATCTCGGTCCCCAGTAGGCATCAATGCCAGATTGGCCGCCTTTTCTTGAGCTTCCAAAAGCCGTAAAGGAGCATCGGTCGGGGTCAGCACCATCACGCCTTCGCCGACCGAGTTCGAAGCAACCTCGACCACGGACGCCGTGAGGGTGTGATCGCCCAGATTGTGATCCTTGTTGTTCCTGCGGTTCGCCGCGTAGGCAATGGACATTTCTGACAGGGATACCCTGAAACCGCCCCTCTCCCCAACCATACGGTCAAGGGTTCTCGCAGACTGCAGGTCGGGAAACAGCTGCCAGTCGTGCAGCCGTACAAGATCGGTATCGGGTTCAACAACATGATCAAAGCCCGCCAAATGCCGGGATATCACACTGGCAAAACGACGCTTAACTTCAGTCTGGTAGACGCTTGATCGGTTGCCCATGGCCACAAACCATCCGGCAAACGCAGCGACAATGCCAAAGACGAGTGCAGCAACAAGTCCCTGTCCGGAGACGAGCAGGGCAAGAAAGGTAGCACACCCCGCCAACGGCACCCAGAGCCGGGCGCGTCTGTCGACGGTCTCCAGAGTAGATACCCTGCACTGCTCTAGTTCACCCACAAGGGGGGTAACGCCGGACATGAGGGCTGTGTGCTCTGTTTCCGACAACCCAACCACCACACCCTTCGGTCCATTTCCCGTTGCAATCACCGCCTTGTCTGCGGCACCACCCAGGCGCGCCCAGAGGGATGTGAAGGAGAAACCTGAGTATCCCGCCATGATCGCGACCGCCTCAGTTTACATGCCGCTCCAAATCGGGAACCTCAGCCTGCGGGCAGATCTGCGGCATGTGCTTCTGAATGATCAGCCCCTGCTCTAGCAGTAATGGACCCGCTGCCGCAATGAAGTAATGCGATGCCGCAGCGTCAGCCATGGCGGATAGTGCAGCGGCGACGGCGTCCGGAAGCGGATCCCGGGTTGACGATTTGTCCGCCATGGACCGCGCTTCACGGGCGTAGGTAGCAATCCCGCTGGCGGGCTGCCTATCGGCCTTCCCTGCGGCCGTATCCGCCAACCCCTTGTCTGTCGCCGCCAGGAGCTTTTCGATCATCTTGCAGGTATAGCGATCTGCCGCAATGGCTGCACCTGGGGACACCATCACACCACACAGAAGGGCGAGGCTAAGGGCAAGGGAGAGTCGCATCGTCGAGTTTCCTTTGTTGTTTTTCTCAGAGATTTTCCATGCCAGCTAGTTTTCGACGACGAAGGTGGTCTCGAAACGGCCTTCCATTGGGCGGCACTTGGCTGGATCGACACCGACCTCATAGTCTTTGGCAAAGCAGAGGACTGCCGTGAAGCTGCCGATGGCCCGCCCTTGTTCGCCATCCACATCCAGGGTTGAGAACGTAATACGAGGTGGGATTGGGGCATCTTCTGAGGTCCAGTGGGAACGACCACCTTGGGGTGCGTAAGTGATGGTCAGCGCCACAGGTACAGATTGGAGACTCAGTTGCTCCGTCATATAGGACACCTCTATACCCAGCCTTTTATTGTCGGCGCTATACCCCGCGAGGCTGAAGGAAGACATTCCCCCGCCCGGGTACATCAGGAATGCCGTCGCTGACGCCTCATCGCCATCCCGGGCAATCACTGTCGGCTGGACAATGGTCTCTCCATCGAAGGTGGCTTGAATTCTTCCGATTTCTTCAATTTCAAAGGCAAGAACCGGAGCAGTGGCAAACCAGAGCGCCGCAACGAATGGGACACACCTCATGGCAGGCACTCCTCAAATGATCCACATTGGATACGCCGTCTAGCCAAGGGGGCGAAAGGGGTATCGGGCGACTCTTGGAATATACACCACTGATAAGCCATTGGCGAACCTGTTTTGATCGCGCAGGTGCACAGTTCGCATCAACGCCACACTACACTCTGAATCGTGACATACATCACCTTTTCGGCACGAAGTGTTTGCGAGGAGGCTTCAGGCACACCCGAGCGATAGCACCTGGGTGACTGGGGTCAAGAGCAATCAGGAAACGGCAGGAACAGGGATTAACCCTGGGGATCCAGGCACTGGATCAACGCCTCATCGTCATTCTTCACGCTATTGACCCACGTAGACACACGCCAAAAGGCAAGCTGAACCACGCTAAGCGGTTTGACTGCACCTTGAATGGCCTCCCGGGTTTCCAGGCCAGGATCCAGCCAAGCATCGAGGCTGTCATCATCCAGAACCAGGGGCATGCGAGGATGGATATCGTGGATCGCCCCTTGCGCAGGGTAGGTGACAATGGCACAACACAGGTTCCCATCTGCCCTGGTTTCAAAGATGCCCGCGAAGTACAAGGGCTTGTGATCCTGGCGGGTGATGTAATGGGGACGTTTGCCGCCGACATGGGGCTGCCACTCGTACCAGCCATCGGCCGGAATCAGGCAACGGTGGTGGTGAAACGCACCCCGGAAATAACGACTGCTTTCCAAGTGTTCTGCCTGGGCGTTGATCGGCTGAGGCGCACCCACTCCCGCCCAACGGGGCAGGTAGCCCCACCAGAAGTGGGTGAACTCCTTGCTTTCGACTACCCGGTCGTAGCGAATACCGACTATGTCCGTGCCGGGGGCGATGTTGAAACGGGGTTGCCATGCGGCAAAGGGCCACTCTACCCCCAAAGCCTTGCCAATATCCCGGGGATTGGTATGGAGCGTAAAGCGCCCGCACACAATCCGTTACTGGGTATTGTCCTGGATCGTCGCTAGAGGACCATTCGTCATGACGGACTGGATACCGTTCTCCATGGCAGCCTGACTGGAGTACATCTCGCTCATGCCGATAACCTGACCATTGGCAGCCTTGAGGACAAAATAGGGTTCACCCTTCTTCGACTCCCGCCGCTCATAACGGCCAGCATTTCCAGCATTCTTCTGGACCGATGCAATACCGTTCTCGGCGGAGGCCTTGGTCTCGTAAAGCTCACTACTGAGAATGACCTGGCCATTCCCCGCTTTCAGGTTGAACATGAACTGGTTACTTGCCGTCTTCTTCAGATCAAACTTGCCGGCCATGGTGACTCCTCACTCTTTGATTTTTGTGGAAAGTCAAGGCTACCCGATATTCTGCCCGGACGGAATATCCCTCGAGACAAAACGCCGGGCAGGATTACCATG
>JBFXIU010000156.1:0-7775 GCA_050175615.1 Porticoccaceae bacterium
GTAACCTGGTAGTGCCCATTATCATCCACGGCGACGCGGCATTTGCCGGTCAGGGTGTGGTAATGGAAACCTTTCAGCTGTCCCAGACCCGCGCCTATAAAACCGGTGGCACCCTGCATGTGGTGCTCAACAACCAGGTTGGCTTTACCACCAGCCGCCAGGAGGATGCGCGCTCCACGGAATACTGTACTGATGTGGCGAAAATGGTTCAGGCGCCGATTTTCCATGTCAATGGCGACGACCCGGACGCGGTGATGTTTGTCACCATGCTGGCCATGGATTATCGCTACCAGTTCAAGAAAGATGTGGTTATCGACCTGGTGTGCTATCGCCGTCGCGGCCACAACGAAACTGACGAGCCTTCGGCTACCCAGCCGCTGATGTACAGCAAAATCAAGAGCCATAAATCGACCCGCACGCTCTATGCCCAAAAGCTGATCGCCCAGGGTGTCGTCAGTCACGACGAGGCAAGCGACATGGTTGCCCGTTACAGGGAGAGTCTGGATCGCGGCGAGTATGTGGTTAATAAGCTGGTGTCCGAGCCCGACAAAAAACTCTTTGTCGACTGGTCACCCTATCTGGGGCATGATTGGGATTTTCCGGCAACCACCAGTCTTGACCTGCAAAAGCTTCAGGAAATTGCCTACAAGACAGTGAAAATCCCCGAAGGGGTGGTTCTCCAGCGTCAGGTCGACAAAATCTACGACGATCGCCGCAAAATGGCCGGCGGTGCCCTGCCCATCAATTGGGGGATGGCGGAAATGCTCGGTTACGCCACGCTGCTTGAAGAGGGCTACCCCATCCGTATGACCGGGCAGGATTGCGGTCGCGGCACTTTTTCCCACCGTCACGCGGTTATCCACAATCAGAAGGACGGGGGAGCCTATATTCCTCTTCAAAATCTCTACGAGGGGCAGCCGGATTTTGACCTCTACGACTCGTTGCTGTCTGAAGAGGCGGTGCTTGCCTTTGAATACGGCTATGCCACCACGGCGCCGTCTGGGCTTGTGATATGGGAAGCCCAGTTTGGCGACTTTGCCAATGGCGCCCAGGTGGTTATCGACCAGTTTATTACCAGTGGCGAGCATAAATGGGGTCGTCTTTGCGGTTTGACCATGCTGCTTCCCCACGGTTACGAAGGCCAGGGGCCCGAACACTCTTCGGCGCGGCTCGAGCGCTTTATGCAGCTTTGTGCCGAGCACAATATTCAGGTTTGCATACCGACCACTCCGGCACAGATTTTCCATCTGCTGCGCAGGCAGGCCATTCGCCCCATGCGGCGACCGCTGGTGGTGATGAGCCCGAAATGGATACTGCGCCACAAGCTGGCGACATCTTCCCTTGAAGAGTTGGCCAAGGGTCATTTCCAGACCGTGATTGATGACGGTCTGGTGGAACCGAAAAAGGCGAAGCGTGTGATCCTCTGCACCGGCAAGGTCTACTACCACTTGCTGGAAGAGAGAATGGCGCGGGAGATTGACGATATCGCCATTATCCGTATTGAACAGCTCTACCCCTTTGACAAGGCCGGGCTTCTCGAAGCCATCAAGCCCTATACTAAGCTCAAGGATGTTGTCTGGTGTCAGGAGGAGCCTATGAACCAGGGCGTCTGGTTCAGCAGTCAGCATCGCCTGGTTCAGGTATTGCGCGAGCACAACGCCAAGCTTTCGCTCTCTTATGTCGGTCGTGAGAGTTCCGCAGCCCCTGCAGCAGGCTATATGTCTGTGCATTTGGAAGAACAGAACAAATTCATTAATGAAGCATTTTCGCTCGATGATTAAATAGGATCAAACGATGACCATCGAAATCAAGGCCCCGACATTTCCCGAATCCGTACAGGAAGGTTCTGTGGCAACCTGGCACAAACAGGCGGGTGATTCCGTTGCCAGGGATGAGCTTATAGTTGATATTGAAACTGACAAGGTTGTTCTTGAGGTAGTTGCTCCTGCAGACGGTGTGCTCAAAACCATCATCAAGGATGCCGGAGATGTGGTGTTGAGCAACGAAGTGATTGCCGTAATCGAGGAGGGCGCCACAGCCTCTGCCGCTTCGCAACCCGGTAACCCAACTGTTGACAGCGATACTGATGCGGCAGCTGGCGGCGGCGATGAAGATCCGGTCGCCAGCCCCTCGGCGCGGCGGCTTGCCAAGGAAAAGGGTGTTGAGCTCTCTGCTGTAAAAGGCTCTGGTCGCGGTGGACGCATTACCAGAGAGGATGTCGAAAGCTTTCAGTCGGTACCTGCCTCAGCGCCAGCGGCAAATGCGCCCACTGTCACTGCTGCACCAGTTTCAATGCCTGAAGTAAGCGCAGGACGTGTTGAAAAGCGGGTGCCGATGACGCGCATGCGCGCTCGAATTGCCGAAAGGCTGCTTCAAGTCACCCAGAACACGGCCATGCTGACTACCTTTAACGAGGTGGACATGCATCGGATTATGAATCTGCGCACCCAGTTCAAAGATCAGTTTGCCGAAATCCACGGCGGCACCCGTCTCGGTTTTATGGGCTTTTTCGTCAAGGCTGCCGTGGAAGCCCTGAAGCGTTTTCCCGCAGTGAATGCCTCTATTGATGGCAGCGATATCGTCTATCACGCCTATCAGGATGTGGGTGTTGCCGTGTCCACAGGGAAGGGGCTGGTGGTTCCGGTTTTGCGGGATGCCGATCAAATGAGTATTGCCGAAATCGAGCGTAACATTGTCGATTACGGCACCAAGGCTCGGGATGGCAAGCTCACCATTGAAGATATGACCGGGGGAACCTTTACCATCACCAACGGCGGTGTTTTTGGTTCCCTGTTGTCGACCCCCATTCTCAATCCGCCCCAGGCGGCTATTTTGGGAATGCACAAAATCCAGGACAGACCCATCGCCGAGAATGGGCAGGTGGTGATCCGCCCCATTATGTATCTCGCGCTGTCCTACGACCATCGTCTTATCGATGGCAAGGAAGCCGTGCAGTTTCTGGTGGCAATCAAGGAAATGATCGAAAATCCAGCCAAGATTCTTCTTGAGATTTAACTTTTAATATACTGATTTAAAAAGGGTAATAAGATGTCAGACAAGTATGATGTGATCGTGATTGGCGCCGGTCCCGCAGGTTATGTCTGTGCCATTCGCGCAGCCCAGCTCGGCCTCAACGTTGCCTGTATTGAAAAAATGCAGAATCCCGAGGGTAAAGCAGTGCTCGGTGGTACCTGTCTGAACGTCGGCTGTATTCCCTCAAAAGCATTGCTGGACAGCTCCCACAAGTATTGGGAAGCCAGCCATGCCCTCGGTGCCCACGGCATTACCACAGAGGCTGTGGCTGTAGACGTGCCCAAAATGATTGCCAGAAAAAATGCCATTATCGGCCAGCTTACCCAGGGTATAGGCGGGCTCTTCAAAGCCAATGGCGTCAAGCCCCTGTTCGGTACCGGCAAGTTGCTTGCCGAGCGCAAGGTGGAGTACACGGATGCCGAGGGTAACAGCACTATCCTGGATGCGGATCATGTGGTTATTGCCTCTGGGTCTTCCCCCATCGATATTCCTGTGGCGCCCGTTGATGGCGACATTATCATTAATTCCACCGGCGCTCTTGAGTTGCAGGCGGTGCCGGGGCGTCTGGGCGTCATTGGCGCCGGTGTTATCGGCCTGGAGTTGGGCAGTGTCTGGTGCCGCCTGGGTTCCGAAGTGGTTCTCCTTGAAGCCATGGACAGTTTCCTGGCGATGATGGATCAACAAATCGCCAAGGAAACCAAAAAAATTCTCTCCAAGCAGGGGCTGGATATTCGCCTCGGTTGTCGTGTTACCGGCACTGAAGTCAAGGGACGAGGCAAAAGTAAAAAAGTTCATGTCACCTTCCAGTCTGCCGATGGCGCTGAGTCCACGGAAATTTTCGATAAGCTGATCGTCTGTGTTGGCCGCAGGCCGTTCACTGAAAACCTGCTGGCGGCGGACGCCGGGGTCGCCCTCGATGAGCGCGGTTCTATCTTCGTCAACGACCACTGCGCCACCAATGTTCCCGGTGTCTGGGCAGTGGGGGATGTCGTCAGGGGGCCGATGCTGGCGCACAAGGGGTCGGAAGAAGGTGTTATGGTTGCCGAGCGTATCGCTGGCCATAAAGCCCAAATCAACTACGATATTATTCCCAATGTCATTTATACCCATCCGGAAGTCGCTTCCGTGGGCAAAACTGAAGAGCAGCTTAAACAGTCCGGTGAACCCTACAAGGTCGGAATTTTCCCGTTTGTGGCATCGGGCAGAGCATTGGCGGCGGATGAACACGAAGGTATGGTGAAAATGATTGCTCACCAGGATTCGGATCGCATCCTCGGTTGCCATATCGTCGGTCCTTCAGCCGCTGATCTGGTGCAACAGGTGGCCATTGCCATGGAGTTCGGTTCCACTGCCGAGGATATTGCCCTGATGGTCTTTGGCCATCCGACATTATCGGAGGCTGTTCACGAAGCCGCTCTGGCGGTCAATGGCCAGGCTATTCATATTGCCAACAAACGCAAACGTTAATTGCCTCTGTGGGCGTTGCGTACAACTGAACAACTTTTGGGTATTGGTGCCGATATTTGGTAGCAGTATTCATTCATAGCACCACTAAGGGTTGACGGTGAAACAGTCAGTAAGAGTTTTGCTGCGATTCCAATCGGTGTGCAAAGGGGGCAGGGCATCGAGTAGTTGCCCTGCTGGTCTAGGGTTTGGGGCATCTCACCTTTTAATGATGCCCTGATGAGACAGAAAAGACGGTAAACAACATGAATCTTCATGAATATCAAGGCAAGCAACTGTTTGCCCAGTACGGTCTGCCAGTTTCCAAGGGAATCGCCTGCGATACCCCCAAGGAAGTTGAAGCAGCAGTTAAAGAAATTGGTGGTAACAAGTGGGTGGTCAAGGCTCAGGTTCACGCCGGTGGTCGCGGTAAAGCCGGCGGTGTCAAATTGGTTGACAGTGCCCAGGAAGCCGCTGAATTCGCCCAAAAATGGCTCGGCAACCGTCTGGTAACCTATCAAACAGATGAAAACGGTCAGCCGGTGTCAAAGATTCTTGTTGAAGATTGCACAGATATTGCCGATGAGCTCTATCTCGGTGCCGTCGTGGATCGCGGCACCCGTCGCGTGGTGTTTATGGCCTCCACCGAAGGTGGCGTGGAAATTGAGAAAGTGGCCGAAGAAACGCCAGAAAAAATTCTTAAGGCTATTATTGACCCCCTCACTGGCCCCCAGCCCTATCAGGGTCGCGAGCTGGCGTTTCAGCTGGGTCTGAAAGGCGAGCAGATCAAACAGTTCACCAAAATTTTCATGGGTCTGGCTCAGCTGTTTCTGGATAAGGATCTGGCGCTGATCGAAATCAACCCTCTGGTGATCAAAACCGACGGCAATCTCCACTGCCTGGACGCCAAAATCGGCGTTGACGGCAATGCGGTTTTCCGCCACGCCGATCTTCATGAAATGAACGACCACAGCCAGGAAGATCCCCGCGAAGCGGAAGCCGCCAAGTGGGAACTCAACTATGTGGCTCTCGATGGCAATATCGGCTGTATGGTCAACGGTGCAGGTCTGGCCATGGGCACCATGGATATCGTCGCCCTTCACGGCGGTTTTCCAGCCAACTTCCTCGACGTGGGCGGCGGCGCCACCAAAGAGCGGGTTGCCCATGCCTTCAAACTGATCCTCTCCGATGAGAAAGTCAAAGCAGTCCTTGTCAATATCTTTGGTGGTATCGTCCGCTGCGACATGATTGCCGAAGGTATCATCGGCGCTGTCAAAGAAGTGGGTGTAAATGTGCCCGTGGTGGTTCGCCTTGAAGGTACCAATGCTGAACTTGGCAAAAAAGTCCTGAGTGAGTCCGGCCTTGACATCATCGCGGCCGAAAGTTTAACAGACGCTGCCCAGCAAGCAGTGAAAGCAGCGGGGAACTAATCATGGCTGTATTGATTAACAAAGACACCAAGGTCATTTGTCAGGGCTTTACCGGTGGTCAGGGCACTTTCCACTCCGAACAGGCCATTGCCTATGGCACCAAAATGGTTGGCGGTGTAACGCCGGGCAAAGGTGGCACTACCCACCTCGGCTTGCCGGTATTCAACACCGTTAAGGACGCGGTTGAGGCCACTGGCGCTGAAGCGTCTGTGATCTATGTTCCCGCAGCGTTCTGTAAGGATTCCATTCTCGAAGCAGCGAACTCCGGTATCAAACTCATCGTTTGTATCACCGAAGGTATTCCCACCCTCGATATGCTCGACTGCAAAGTCAAATGTGATGAGCTGGGCGTGCGTTTGATCGGCCCCAACTGCCCAGGGGTTATCACTCCAGGCGAATGTAAAATCGGTATTATGCCCGGCCATATTCACCTGCCTGGCAAAGTGGGCATTGTTTCCCGTTCCGGTACCCTGACCTATGAAGCGGTCAAGCAGACCACGGATTACGGTTTTGGTCAGTCCACCTGTGTGGGCATCGGCGGCGACCCTATTCCCGGTTCCAACTTTATCGATATTCTCCAGCTGTTCCAGGATGATCCCGCCACCGAAGCCATTGTCATGATCGGTGAAATTGGCGGTACTGCGGAAGAAGAGGCTGCGGCCTTTATCAAAGCCAATGTCACCAAGCCTGTGGTTTCCTATATTGCCGGTGTTACCGCACCCAAAGGCAAGCGTATGGGGCATGCCGGCGCCATTATCTCCGGTGGCAAAGGCACGGCTGATGAGAAGTTTGCCGCCCTGGAAGATGCCGGTGTCAAAACCGTGCGCTCCCTGGCGCAGATCGGTGAAGCGTTGAAGGAAGTTACCGGCTGGTAAGTTTGTTTTCAGCTTTACCTAAAAAGGCAGCTTTCGAGCTGCCTTTTTTATTGCGCATGTCCCGTCCTGGAATAGTTTTACACAGTGAGGACCTATTATGGACGAACGCCTATCGACGCGCCGTAAGCGCACCCAGCGTGATTACACAATGGGCTTTAAATTGCAGCAGGTTGTAGACGCTGTTGAAAAAGGCGAAATGACCTATAGGCAGGCTCAACAGCACTATGGGATTCAGGGACGCTCTACCGTTCTGACATGGTTGAGAAAGCACGGTAAGATGGATTGGAGCCAACTATCGAGCAACTGAAAGCTAAAGAGGTGACCCTTAGGGCTCTGGATCAGAACATTGATACCAGTGATGAAACGCCGTTATCCAGAGCAATGGTGAAACTCCTGGGGATGTTTGCGGAGCTTGAGAGAAATTTTATTGTGACACGCACCAAGGAAGGTAGGGAGGTCACTGGTCTGCTGGGTGGTCGGCCTGCGAAGTTAACTGAACAGCAACAGGCCGAGATCGCTCGCTTGTATCACCAAGGCATCAGCAAGCGTGTGTTGGCTACTGGGTTTGGTGTCAGTCGCCAGACCATTTTGCGGATATTGAAGATGAAAAGGAATAAATTATGAGCTCTGATAGCCACGATGTATGTGAGACAGATAGGATGTCCCCCAAGCAGTCCAAGACTGAAGCTGTTGTCGAAGATTGGAATTTGAAGTCTATTGCACAACCTGAAGATGGTGACCATTTCCGGGAGAATGATTCACGGAACCCATTGGTGTATGTAGCTATTTCGCAAATCGATGATCCTAATCGGCCTGAAACTGAAGAAGACGGCATCAGGGCGGAAGCTATCCGGCGAATGAAAGTACGCGGATTATTGCGGAAGAGCGGGGTCTGAATTCTGCACCTGTGGATATAGCGCTCATGGACGAATGTTGTGAAGTACGAGAATCAATTATATCTCGACGTCCAGGCCTCAAGATAGCGCGGCTGGAA
>JBFXIU010000157.1:0-7751 GCA_050175615.1 Porticoccaceae bacterium
ATTAAAAATATGGGAAACAGTACTAAATCAACACGTCGGAAATTTTTAAAAGGCATGGTTGCCGGTGGCGCTGCTCTGTCTGTAACAAGCTTGCTGAAATCCGGTCAAGCGATTGCAGAAGAGAATATGCCTGGGCAGTGGACAAGTGAAACTGATGTGGTTGTCATTGGCTATGGCGCAGGGGGCACAGCTGCTACTCTTGAGGCGCGAGCCGCCGGTGCAGAAGTGATTGTTATCGAGCGCATGGAATCTGGTGGCGGCGCTATCCAAAACAGTGGTGGCATTATTTATATGGGTGGTGGGACACCCCTGCAAAAGGCTCTGGGTTTCGAAGATACCAGAGATAATATGTACAACTATCTTATGGCCGCGGTTGGAGATGGTGCAAACCCTGAAATAATTGGTCTTTATTGCGACAAAAGTCTCGAGCTTTACGATTTTCTTGTCAGCAATGGCGTCAAGTTCAAGCAATCTTTTATTGCTGGTAAACACGTCGTTCCCCACACTGATGACGGTCTCGTTTATTCAGGCAATGAGGAGCAGGAACCTTATCGATCCATAGCGACTCCAATTCCACGCGGACATCATGCAGAGAGCCCTGGTTTTTCCGGTCATGCCATTATTCGACCATTGCAAAAAGTCGCCAATGCTTCCGGTGCGACATTTATTTATCAAGCGATGGCGGAACAGCTCATTGTTAATGCTCAAGGTCGAGTGGTGGGTGTTGCCATCAATGTCAAAGGTGAGCGGCAATTGATTAAAGCGCGCCGTGCTGTGGTGATGACAACAGGGGGGTTCGGCACCAATAAGGAAATGATTGCCCAGCATTGTCCTGCGTATCTGCGTTGTGGCGTTTTTATCGGTTCGGCAGGCGATGATGGCAGCGGTATCAAGATGGGACAGTCCGTGGGTGTTGATGTCCGTTTGATGGGGGAAAGTATTGCCTATCTGCCGGTTTATTACCCCCACGAAAGTCTTGTCAAAGGCATATTGGTCAATAACCGGGGGCAGCGCTACGCCGGAGAAGATCAGTATGGTGACCCTGTAGGCTGTCTGACAACGAGAAATTATCCCGATAGTTGGGTGATTGTTGACCAAACCATTATGGATGAGCTTCCCAAGGAGGCTCAGGAAAAATTAAAAATATCCGCACAAGCGTCTTCAGTCACGGAACTGGCAAAAGCAATAAAAATACCTGAAGTTCTTCTCGAAAACTCTCTTGCTGAATACAACAGTATGTGTGACAGCGGAGAAGATCTTCATTTTAAAAAGAACAGTAAATACCTTAGTGGTATCAAGGTTGCCCCTTTTTATGCGTTAAATTATTCCGCCAACGGCATCTGGTATATACCCAAAGGTGGCTTGAAAATTAACACCAAGGCGCAGGCTCTTGATCCCCAGGGAAAGCCCGTTGCTGGTTTGTATTGCGCGGGTACGGTCTGTTCCCAGGTGGTGGCCCAGCATTATCCTGGCAGTGGCACCCTCAATGGCCAGGCACTGACGTTTGGCCGTATTGCTGGCCAAAATGCGGCGGCTGAGCATGTTGTGAGCTAATTCTTGGTTTTTGCACTACCACTTGCAGGGCAGGTGCCTACAATTCGTAATCAATAGTTAGAGACTATTTTTCAGTGTGGTGTTTATGATCAATTCTTTGCAGCAGGAATTAGCGGTTATGCCTGTCAGATATGAGCATGTTCGTCGTTACAGTGCCGGGATTTTTGATCGGCGGCAGGAGTCTGTGGCGGAGGAATGCCCGGTGGCCATTGAATACAACGGTATCTCCCATGTTGTAATGATGGCCACACCCAAGGATGTTGAGGATTTTGCTGTGGGCTTCAGCCTCAGTGAAGGCATTGTCGATAGGGTGGCCGATATTTACGATCGGGAGGTGGTTGTTGCTGAAAATGGCGTCAGTGTCTCCCTGCAAATAGCCAGCCACTGTTTCGCCAGATTAAGGCAGCGCAGCCGCAATCTCGCCGGGCGCACGGGTTGTGGTCTGTGTGGCGTTGACAGCCTCGCCCAGGTGCGGCGGCGGCTTGATCCCCTAATACGCAGTGGTGCTGTTGATTTTTCTCTGATACATGAAGTTCTTCCCAGATTGGCAGCCATGCAGCCATTGTTTTGCGAAACCGGCGCCACCCATGCCGCATTCTGGATAACTGAAGATGGTGGTATTACCTCTGTGAGGGAAGATGTGGGGCGCCACAACGCCATCGATAAACTGATCGGCTCTTTGGCTATTGCGGGCACGGATTTTTCCCGTGGCGCTGTGCTTATGACCAGCCGCGCCAGTTTTGAGATTGTTCAAAAAGCCGCTGCTGTGGGTATCGGGGTGGTGGTAGCCATATCGGCGCCCACCGCTCTAGCCATTCAGGTGGCGGAGGAACTCAATGTGTGTTTGGTGGGTTTTATGCGCTCGCAGGGGTATACGGTTTATACCGAGTAGCCATCCAGCTGTTCAGTCTGTGGACAGACTCTGTGATTCGCAGCAATCGTTGAATGTCTCTTTAGCAATGACCTTCTCTGCGCCAGCCACATCCATATTGTCCTTGGTGGTATTGGCGTCTGGGTTGATGGTTATGATGCGCCGGGCTCAGCCAGCTGCATAATATGCTGCCATTCTTCCGCACTTACCGGCTGTACCGACAGCCGCGCCTGTTTGAACAGATACATATTTTCAAGGGCGTTGAGTTTGCGCAGTTCATCTGGAGTGATGGTTCTTGCAAAAGTCTTGATGTGCTTGAGATCAACGCTGTACCAGCGGGGGTTTACTTCCGTTGCCTTGTTGTCAAAGTAAGGGCTATGGGGCAGAAACTGCCCCGGATCGGGGTAGGGTGCGCTGACAATTTTGGCAATGCCGACGATTCCCGGCTGCTTGCAACTGGAGTGATAAAAGAAGACAAGGTCATTTTCTTTGACCTTGTCTCTTAGGAAGTTGCGAGCCTGGTAGTTGCGAATGCCGTCCCAGCGACCGGTCTTTTTCGGCTCTTTCGCCAGGTCGTCAATGCTGTATTCGTTTGGCTCGCTCTTGAATAGCCAATGGCCGGGCATTGCTGTCAGTGGTGATGGCCGCCGGCGCCGTGAACGTGGCCGTGGGCGATTTCTTCTTCTGTCGCCGGGCGAATATCTTCGATAGTGACATCAAAGGTGAGCATTTTTCCGGCGAGGGGGTGATTGCCATCCACAGTGGCATTGCTGCCGTCAATGTCTGTGATTACCACGGAGACGGGGCCTTCGTTGGTTTGTGCTTCGAAGCGCATACCCACTTCGACCTCTGCATCGCCAAAGGCTTCGAGAGGAACGGATTGAACCAGTCCTTCGTGGTATTCACCATAGGCCTCTTCTGGCGCGATATTGACCTTAAGAGAATCTCCGGCAGACTTTCCCGCCAGGGCGGCTTCCAGCCCGGGGATGATGTTATGGGCGCCGTGAAGGTACGTCAGCGGATCCTGCCCCTGGGAAGAATCGAGCTGCACGCCATCCTCGTCACTGACGGTGTAATGGAATGCAACAACACTGTTATTTTGGATAGTCATAAATCTCGCCTGAGTTCAAATTTAGGGGAACATTATGGACGATTAGGGATTTCCCCTCAAGGAAGGCGTGGAGAAATTCAGCGGCAGCCATCCCATGAACTGGGTCAGGGTTGCTCAACAGGCGGACGGGCGCCGGGATTGTAGGTTATGATCTGCGCCTTATTTTTGTTGTGATTTAACGCTGGCTGTCAGGTTTTCATGGTACAAGTTCTTCTAAACGTTGTTTTCCCCGTATTTTGCTGTGTTCTGATCGGCTATGTCTGGGGCAAAAGCCGATTTGACTACGCCACGGAGTTTGTCACCCGCCTGGTCAGCAATGTCGGCGCCCCTTGCCTGATAGTGGCCACAATCAATGAGTCGCAGTTGAACTGGCAGGATTTTTTGGTGATGGCGAAGCTATCCTTTGCGGTTATGGCAGGTTTTGCGCTTTTGGGAATGGTGGCTTTTAAATTGCTGAAAATGGATTTCAGAGCCCTCAGCCTGGCGGTGATTTTCCCCAATACCGGTAATATGGGCTTGTCCCTCTGCCTGTTTGCCTTCGGGGAGGAGGGGTTGGCGCTGGCGCTGATAATTTTTGTCATTATCGCTCTGGTTCACTTCGCCTGTGGTGATTTTATTCTCAGTAAAAACGCCAGTGTTGGCGATGGCTTGCTTAACCTGTTTAAACAACCCATTATTTTTGCCACCCTGTTTTCAATGTTGCAGGTGGGGCTTGATTTTGAGTTGCCTACTGCGCTGGCGACAACCACAAAACTTTTGGGGGGAATGACCATCCCGCTGATGTTGGTGACCCTGGGGCTGTCGCTGGCCACCATCCGTTTCGCGGATGTGCGCAAAGGCCTGGTTGTCGCTATTCTTCGCGTGCCCGGCGGCTTGCTGGTTGCCCTTGTGGTTGTCGCCCTTGTCGGCGTTGAAGGGCTGATGGCAAAAGTGCTGATTCTCCAGTCGGTGATGCCGTCGGCGGTGTTTAACTATTTTTTTGCCCTCAAATATAAACAGGAGGTGGAAGTTGTCGCCAGCAGTGTGGTGATCTCAACGCTGTTGGCGTTTTTGATGTTGCCACCCTTGCTGTGGTACCTGTTGGGGCGAGGGTAAGAGACTGATTCGGGGTGATCCCGGCGCCGAGCGTGCTGCGACGCTAATTCACAAGCTGGATATAGCCGCCAGGTCGTCGGGAAGAGGAGCCTCCACCGAGATTCGCTCACCACTTGATGGCAGGGAAAAGCTGAGGCGATAGGCGTGAAGGAAAAGCCTTTTCAGGCCGAGGCGGCGCATTTCAGTATTGCGCTCGTCGTTGCCATATTTGTCGTCTCCCAGCAGTGGATGCCCAGCCAGTTGGCAGTGGACTCGAATCTGATGGGTGCGCCCGGTTTCCAGAGTCACTTCCAGCAAGCTCATCCCCGTATGGCGCTTCCGCACTTTGAAACGGGTTAGGGCGCGCTTGCCGTCCTTGTTGGCACGGACAAACTTTTCGCCAGAGGTGTTAGTGGTTTTGCTGAGCGGGGCATCCATCACATCAAGTCCCTTGGGCCAGCTGCCGTCCACCAACGCCAGGTAGACTTTTTCGACACTGTGGTCGCGCAATTGTCTCTGCAAGTGGCGCAGCGCGGCTTTTTTCTTTGCCACTAAAAGGCAGCCAGAGGTTCCCCGGTCAAGGCGATGTACCAGTTCCAGCGTCATTTCCGGGCGCGTGGCTCGCAGTGCTTCGATAAGTCCCAGGTTGACGCCGCTGCCGCCGTGAACAGCCAGCCCTGAGGGTTTGTTGATAACCAGCAGTTCGTCGTTTTCAAAGAGAATGCTGGTTTCCAGGTGGCTGCGCATCGCCGCACCTGGTGCCGCTTTTGGCGGGCTTTCACTGACTCGAATCGGCGGCACGCGGATGATGTCGCCGCACTGTAACCGGTACTCGGGCTTGATGCGCCCCTTGTTGACACGCAATTCACCTTTGCGCAACAAGCGGTAAATACGCGATTTGGGGACGCCTTTAAGGCGGCTGAGCAGAAAGTTATCAATCCGCTGCTCGGCATCATCGTCGCTGACGAGGATTGTGGTAACGCCCTGGCCGGTGGTGGCGGCTTCGCCCATAAATGATGCCTGTTTTTAGCCAATACAATGTGGCGGCCATGTTACCAGTTGTCGACGGTTTCAAGAAGGCGGTAAAAAATACACCTATCTCATTGATCAAAAAGAGAAACTTTGGTAGCATTCCGCCGTTGCGCGAAACTCCGGGCAGTTTTGGTAAGTCCCGCCTCTTGCGCACACCGATGAACCGTACTAAAGCGGACAATATTTACATGGAGTTTGCTGCAAATGGCAACAAATTCCATCAACAAGATGAAATCAAGGCATCAGAAGTTGCCCCAAGGTTTAAGACAAGGTCAGTAGAAAGTATTTAACCGTTTAAGCTGAGCGTGCGGATATTGCCCGCCAAGATTCCAAAGTGAATGGGCATCAAGTTGCAAGTCCACACAGAGTAAAGCCGGCTAAACCGATGTTAGTGACAGAAAACAGCGTAGTCCCTGGTAGTGTAATTCCCATAAAGTCCCTTATATTGAAAGCGAGCTGAAGCACAAGATTGCACCATGATTGCAGGCAAGGCCTCTGAAACATTAAGCGACGCCGGATATCAATATCCGGACTTATTGCTATTCATTGTTACTGTTTTTCTCTGCGCAGACCTTTAAAGTCCATTAGGGTTTCTTCTGTATTCCTTTATTTTTAAAGGATTTTCAGATGAAAAGAATGCTTATTAACGCCACGCAACTCGAAGAGTTGCGTGTTGCCCTCGTCGATGGTCAGCGCCTCTACGATCTCGATATAGAAAACCGCACCCGCGAACAGAAAAAAGCCAATATCTACAAAGGCCGCATCGCCAGGGTTGAACCCAGCCTGGAAGCGGCCTTTGTCGACTATGGCGCCGAACGCCACGGTTTTCTTCCCCTCAAGGAAATTTCCAAAGAATACTTCACCAAGGGTGGCGACGCCCAGGGTCGTGTGCGTATTCAGGACGTGCTCAAGGAAGGCACCGAAGTCATTGTTCAGGTCGACAAGGAGGAGCGCGGCAACAAGGGCGCTGCGCTGACCACCTTTGTCAGCCTGGCCGGCCGTTACCTGGTGCTGATGCCCAATAATCCCAGAGCCGGTGGTATTTCCCGCCGCATCGAAGGAGATGAGCGCAGCGAATTGCGGGAAGCCATGCGCGATCTCAATATTGCCAATGGCATGGGTGTGATTATCCGCACTGCAGGTATTGGTCGTACGGCTGAAGAGTTGCAGTGGGATCTCGATTACCTGGTTCAGCTGTGGACCACCATCAAGGGAGAGGCCGATAAAGCCTCTGCGCCGCACTTTCTGTTTCAGGAAAGTAACGTCATTATCCGCGCTATTCGCGACTATTTGCGCCCGGATATCGGTGAAGTTATTGTCGATACTCCCGAGGCCTACAACCTCTGCGCCGCCTTTATTCAGCAGGTGATGCCCTCGTTTAACAGCAAGGTCAAGCTCTATCAGGATCCAATCCCGCTGTTTAACCGCTATCAGGTTGAAAACCAGATTGAAACCGCCTTTATGCGCGAAGTGAAGCTGCCTTCCGGCGGTTCGATTGTGATCGATATTACTGAGGCGCTGGTGTCTGTCGATATCAACTCTTCCAGGGCAACCAAAGGTGGTGATATTGAAGAAACCGCCACCCAGACCAATCTCGAAGCGGCGGATGAAATCGCCCGCCAGCTGCGCCTTCGGGATGTCGGCGGCCTGATTGTGATCGACTTTATCGACATGACCAATGCCAAAAACCAGCGCGATGTGGAAAACCGCATGAAAGATGCCCTGGAGCTTGACAGAGCAAGGGTTCAGGTGGGGCGTATCTCAAGGTTTGGCCTCCTGGAAATGTCCCGTCAACGCCTGCGGCCGTCCCTGGAGGAAACCACCTTCAAAATCTGTCCACGCTGTGACGGTCAGGGCACCATTCGCGGCACCCGTTCCCTGGCGCTGTCTATCCTCCGCCTTTTGGAGGAAGAGGCTCAGAAAGAGTTCAGTACCGAAATTCGCGCCATCACCCCGGTGTCTGTGGCCACTTACCTGCTCAATGAAAAGCGCGCCGAAATTGCTGAAATTGAACAGCGCAACAAGCTTAAAATACTGGTGCTGCCCAATACCCATATGGTAACGCCGCAGTATGAAGTACAGCGCTTCCGCGCCCAGGACGAAATGGTC
>JBFXIU010000158.1:0-7742 GCA_050175615.1 Porticoccaceae bacterium
TTTTATCGGCTACACGATACTTGCGGTTATCCTGTTAGCAGTGTCTTTCCCCTGCTTTGTAATAATTACCAAGTTTCGTCGCCCATCCGTTTTACCACTTTGACGCCGCACATAACCTTCTTTTTCAAGCAAAGCAATCGCTTTCGTCATATTCGCCCTGCTGGTTCCTACAAGTTCGCTCAATTCACTGGGAGAAGCTTTACCTTCTTTACTGGCCACAAGAATACAGAGCGCGTGGTAAGGAATTTCCGTCAAGCCTAAATCTCTGAAAACTTGTAAAAAATAGTCTCCCATTCCATAGGCAGCAATCCTTATCAAGCGTATCAGTACTGTTTCCGCCTTGGGCAGCTCTGGCAGTGCATGCGCCAGGGGTTCAGTGCTTCTTTCAACAGACCTTAATCTCTCTATACCACGCATAAAATTAACCACACCGTTAGTTTAAAAATTAACGGGACATTATCTTGTGGTTAACTCAAGTTTACAACTACATATATAGTTTTCATATAGTTTATGTGTAAATTATATTTACACAACAGGCCAACAATGTCAATACTAAAAAGATAGAATACGATCCGCCCTATTGGCTTTGCAGCCATTAGCATAAAATACCAGTTATGCTTTTTTGGACTATGCCTGAGGAAACAGGGCAATTTGAACAAGTGAACAGCAGTTACTGGCAACCAATGCCAGTAACTGCTTTTATCAAATCATACAACGATAGTTATGGTGACTTAGTAGCGAAAAGATACCGTAGCGCCATAGGTTGCTGGCATTCCTGCATAGCGGGTTATGGTATCAAAAACGGCAGCAGCGTTATTCCAATAGTATTCATCTGTGACATTTTTACCCCATACCGAAACTCGCCATTTCCCATCTGTGGTTTCAACACCAGCCCGCAGATCCAGCAACGAATAACTATCAATCCCGAATAGCGTTTTGTCTTGAGGCGTAGCTGTTGCAGGATTAACGTCACCGCCAATTATCGAGATAGCATCCGACCGATAGTTGACAGACGCGCCTATAAAACCATATAAGTCTTTCGAGACCTTAAACTCATAATCAGCGGAGACAGAAAGTTGGGAATCAGGAGTAAAAGGTGCATCTGAACCAGCAAAATCAGCTTCCAGGCCACCGGCATTGATGCCTACAAACTCATCAATTTCTGCATCTATGTAGGTATAGGCTGCATTGATTGTTAGCCCACTGACTGGTTGAGCCAGGATTTCCACTTCAAAGCCCTGAGCAGATGATTCGGGTATATTTTGCAATACATCCAATCTACCAAATGGAGGCGAATCGATTTTTGACCTTAGCTGCTTATCGTCATAGTCGTAATAGAAAAATGCGCTATTAACTTGAAGCGTTTCTTCCAGCAAAGTCCATTTTAAACCAACCTCATAGGACAAAACAGATTCCTGAGTAACCGGTAGAAAAGATTCAAATACGGATGGAGACACTACGGGAAATGAACCTGCTTTATAGCCTTTAGCTACGTTGGCATACACCAAACCATTTTCTGACGCTTTCCAGTCGACACCCGCAGTCCATGAAACATTGTCTTCTGTCAAAGAATCTTTGTACACGCCAGGCATTCCAGGCGGCACGTCACCTACAGCATAAGGGAGGTTGTTTACTACAAAGCAACTGCCAAGGGGATAAGGCCCCAAGGCTCCCTGGAAAAGTACACCATAAAAAAAGCCTCCTGTGATACCACCGCTGTCTCCATGACAGCTTTCAACTGTATCCTCAGAATCTGTGTACCTAACGCCACCTTTAATGGTCACCTGATCGGTAACATCATATTCCAGGTTGCCGAAAAAAGCGTAGTTTTCAAATTCTTGGTAGCTATAGAAAAAAGATTCTTGAATGGGATATCCCAAGGTAGCATAAGTAGCGGTAGCCGAGGAGTTTGGGTAATAAAGGCTGACGTGCTGGTCTGCTTCACTTTTCTCGTAGTTAGCCCCTGCAACCCAACGCAGACTATTGGATGGATCGTTTGCAATTCTAACCTCTTGAGAGAAGCTTGTGATTTCTCCTAAGTCGGGGAATGAATCTTGAGAACTAAACGGCACACCGTCAACATCGTTGCCTTGTTGTTGCTCGTAATCCACATAAGAGGTAAGAAAGGTAAGGGTCAAGTCATCAGAGAGATCTATATCGCCACGCAAGGATATCTGCCATTGCTCATTATCACCACTGGTGAAGCCTGGACTCCAATCTGCATCTCTAGCTGACTCTGGAGCAAACGGAGCAGCGGCTAAAGAAGGATCTGGGATAGGGTTTTGAAAGTTAACGCCAATTAACTGGGCAGCCTGGGTATCACTTTTGTCTTTTGAGCCATTAATGTTCAAAAGAAAACTGGCATTTTCCGTTGGACTGAAATCCAACATCAATCTCGCCATGTAATTATCTTTTTCACCGTTCGTTTCTGAACGGGAAATACTGTCTTGCCAACCATCTGCCGTCTCAAAACGACCGGCCAATCTCGCATTTAAATTGTCGGATAAAGCACCCGTAACGAACATCTCTCCGTTCAGCTGATCAAAACGGCCATAGGTTAGGTCAATACCTGCGGCGAAATCTTCTGAGGGCTTGGCAGCAACATAGTTTATCGCGCCACCAGTGGCATTCTGGCCAAACAATGTGCCCTGAGGGCCTTTCAACACCTCAACGCGCTCCACATCGAACGCCATATGCCTTGCCAACACAGGAAACGGCAAGGGCGCCTCGTCCAGATAAACACTAACCGAAGGGTAAGATCCGATTGACTGTTCATAGAACCCTATACCTCTTAAGGTAAACACTGGCGTTCCGGTTGATGTATTTGAATAACTCAATCCGGGTACAGCATTGGCAAAATCCGCCATAGAATTGATTTGCTGATTTTTGAGAGTATCTCCGCTCAACGCAGAAACACTTTTGCCAACATCTGTAAGTCTCTGCTCTCGCTTGTTGGCTGTCACAACAATTTCGCTAATAGCGCCGGATAGCCTTTTATCGTTATCTGGTTGTGCTTGGGCAAAGCAAGACGCACAAGAAACAAAAACTGCCAGCGTTTTTATACAATGTTTTTTTGACGATCTAGTCATAAGGAACCCCTTGTCGAAATTATCCATAATTATTGGTAGCTTTTAGCCTCTTATCAGTAACCGAGTCACAACTCACCATAACCAAAAAAGGCAAAAGTAGTTTATATATAAACTACCTAATGTCAATATATGCTTTACCTATATCTAATACACAGAGACTTCACAGGCTTGACGTTACAAGTAATATCATAGGTTTTCGGAAAAAATGCGGCTGGCCACGCTGCCACAGACAAGATAAGCTACATCAAAGATACAGCTTGGAAACGAACCATCACAATGAAGCCAACGCCTCCTGAACCACAAACACTGCTTGTCCGCAGGCACAACAATATTGCCGAAATTGTTCTCAACCGCCCCGACCAGGCCAACTCCCTGGTCATGGACAGTTTTTTTGAACTGGTTGCTGTTGGCGAGGAACTCAAGCAGGATGACCAACTTCGTGCAGTGATCTTAAGGGGAGAAGGCAAGCATTTCTGTGCCGGCCTTGATATGTCGTTGTTTCCCAAAGAGGCTGGCTCTGCCGAATGGTTTAGCGAGCATGCAGACACCATAGTAGACGCTGCCAGTGGCGCCAATATTTTTCAGCGCTGTGCAACCATTTGGGCAGACTTGCCGGTTCCGGTGATTGCGGCTCTTCAAGGTGTTGCCTTTGGCGGCGGCTGCCAACTTGCCCTGGGTGCAGATATTCGCCTGGCCGATGCCAGTACCCAAATGTCGCTGATGGAAACCCACTGGGGGTTGATACCGGATATGGGACTAACCCAGACGCTACCGCCGCTTATGTCTATGGATAAGGCCGCAGAACTGATACTGACAGCAAAAATTGTTGGTGCTCAAGAAGCCTTGAATCTTGGTCTGATTACGCGCATTTGTGAAAATAGCCGGCAACAAGCTCTTGAACTGGCAACGGAAATTGCCGAAAAGCCACCTAAGGCCATTCGTGCCGCCAAAGAACTGTATCGCGCCGCCTGGCGGCAATCCCGAGCCAATCTTCTCGAAATGGAAGCCAGCCTGCAAGCGCAGTTGATAGGGAAGAAAGAACAGATAGGACGCTTTAGCAGCAATATGAAAAACAAGCGTCCAAAAGAGGCTTGATATACATTCCCGCGCGGGGTCCTGGAACGAGGTACTTGATCCACTAGACTCCCGCCTGCGCGGGAGTGACGAAAACGTGGGTGGCGAAGCTGTGGCGCAGGGTGCGAGACCCCTGCCTAAGCAGAAGTGACGAAAACAGGATTAATCAGAGTCTCCTTAATTTTTAATGCTCAATAGGGATTTGATTGGCAATAAAAGCACTGAGAATCTCAGCTTGCCGATTTTTCGCCGATCAACACCAATCTGGCATTTTCCTTAATGCTTTCCAGCCCCTTGTGGATATCAATTTCGTCCGGAGCGACGATCCACTGGTAAATCAAACCAAAAATCTGGGAGAAATGGTTGAGGGCAAAGGCGTGGGGATCTATATTTGCCGAAATTTCACCGGATTCAACGGCGGCCTCAACCAGCCTGGCCGTGGCAAGCCTGGCGTCGCGATTGAACTTCACCAGCAATTCATGGAGCAGGGATTTTTGACCAACGGCGTCAAACCACAGGGTATAGATGGCTTTAATATTGTTCTCTTCACTGGCAATAATTTCTTGTATGACATCAATGCGGGCGAGAATAAAATCAGCCCCGGCTTTGTTTTTGGTAAGAAGGCGAAGCTTTTCCGCCCAAATTTGACGATGAAGCTGTTCGAGGCGAACAAAAAGACCATCCTTTGAACCGAACCTGACACTGGCGAGGCCGCGACTGTAGCCCGCACGCAATCCCACTTCTTTTAAGGTTGTTTTTTCCGTACCCTGTTCCAGGATCAGCGCTGTGGCAGCCTCAAGCATTTTGCGATCGGAGAGTTCTGTTCTTTCCGCCTGGGTTCGTTTTTTTCTTGCAGTCACGGGTTTCGTCCTGGCTCAGTCTTTGCCGCTAAATACCAGCATTGGTAGTCAGTAGATGAATCAAAGCTGGCTAAAATACCACAGCTGCGCAGGCAATGTCAGCTATCACTTTTAGACCCGCCCAGACATTTGGGAGACTCCGGCGCCTTTCCCTGCCATTCTTCCGGAAGGTAGAGATGCAATGCCAGGGCATGAACACCATTTTTTAGTTCTTCGGCGAGAACCGCATAGACAGACTGGTGGCGCTTGACCGGCCTCTGGCCAGCAAAGGATTCACTGACCAGGGTGACTTTGAAGTGACTTTCAGATCCCGGCGGAACATTGTGCATGTAACTTTCGTTAACCACTTCCAGGTGTAGTGGCTGAAACGACTCACGCAGCTTGGCTTCAATGGTTTTCGCTATTGTCATTTTCGCTGTCATTTCTCGGAATCTGGCACAAACCGCGCCGCATCGATAATAGACCAGAGATGGATGATCCAGCCCAAAAGTATAATCCACAGCACCGCAGCAAGCACAAAATGCACCAGAGCCATCAAAGGGCGACCCTGAACCAGCTGCCCCAACCCCGGAATAAAAAAACTGCAAATCGCCGCCAGTACATTGCCTCCAGACCCCTGCCCCGCCATAACGTTATCTCATACTCGCATTGATGGCGTCCAGAACCCGGCTACCGGGGCAAAGATCAGATGAACCCAGATCCCGCAACGGTTTTTTGATGGTGCCCTGAATTTCGTGGAAATCCGGGCTGGTGGGTTCAACAAACAGCAAGCCGGTGAGTATTTCACCTTTGGCCTTTTTTTCCTGAATGGCGCGAATGGCCTGGTTTCTGTCCAGGCTGGTATTGTTTTCAGACTTGTACAGATGAATGGTGGAGCCGTCGTGCAGAGCGATTTCTTTGCTGAATCCCGGGGCGTAATTGGCGGTAATTTCCTGGCGCACGGGAACAAAGTCCATTTTGCCGGTGGCGGCAATATGGTCGCGGACAAATTCGTAGCCCTTGGTAGACGCCGGCGTGTTATTGAAGGTCACACAGGGGGAGATGACATCGATAAAAGCAAAACCCCGGTGTGAAATCGCCGCCTTGATCAGGGGAACCAGCTGTTCCTTGTCGCCGGAAAAGGATCTGGCAACAAAGGTGGCTCCCATTTGCAGGGCAATGGTGCAGAGGTCGATGGGCTCATAGGGATTGGGCACCCCTTTTTTACTGGCTGAACCCACATCCGCAGTCGCCGAATCCTGCCCCTTGGTGAGGCCGTAACAGCCATTGTTTTCGACAATATACAGCATGTTGAGATTGCGGCGGGTGACGTGGCCAAACTGGCCGAAGCCGATGGATGCAGTATCGCCATCACCGGACACCCCGATATACACCATTTCCCGGTTTGCCAGGTTGGCACCGGTTGCCACCGACGGCATGCGCCCGTGCACCGAGTTAAAGCCGTGGGACTTGCTGAGAAAATAGGTCGGCGTTTTCGAGGAGCAGCCGATGCCGGAAATTTTGGCAACCTTGTGGGGCGGTATCGCCAACTCAAAACAGGATTGAATAATGGCTGTGCTCACAGAGTCGTGGCCGCAGCCGGCACAGAGGGTCGACAGACTGCCTTCGTAGTCGCGGCGGGTATAACCCAGTTCGTTGCTGGGTTGTTCGGGATGGCGAAAATTGGGTTTTATGTAGCTCATAGCATCAACCAGTCTTGCGACGAATAGGAGTCACAGTTGCACCACCGCGAAGGCCGTGCACCTGTTTGCGAATATTTCTGGCGGTAATCGGCATGCCGTTGTAGTGGCGAATCAACAGCAGCTTCTTGGGATCAATATCGCATTCGATAATCAGCATTTTGCGCAGCTGGCCATCGCGATTTTGCTCGACAACAAACACTTTGTCGTGAGCGGCGATAAAGTCTTCCACATCCTTGTTAAAGGGAAAGGCCTTGATACGCATGGCGTCGATATGAATATCATCTTCGGCAAGCATATCCAGAGCTTCCAGAGTGGCGGCGCTACTGGTGCCAAAAAAGAGAATGCCTTCGGAGGTTTTCTTTTTGGCCGCAATCAATTCCGGTGCTGGCACATACTGCTTGGCAGTTTCAAATTTACGCAGCAGACGCTCCATATTTTCCACGTAGACATCGCCATCTTCGGTGTAGATGGCATATTCATCCCTGGAGGTTCCCCGCGTAAAGAAAGCGCCTTTACTGGGGTGAGTGCCGGGATAGGTGCGATAGGGAATGCCGTCCTTGTCAACATCGAGATAGCGACCAAAGCGTTCGCCCATGGTTTCGAGCTGCTCCTGGGTAAAGACTTTGCCCCTGTTGTAGTCTTTGCTGTCATCCCATTGCAAGGGTTCACACATATTGTCGTTCATACCCAGGTCGAGATCAGTAAGAATAATGACCGGGGTTTGCAAGATATCGGCGAGTTCAAAACTTTCCGCACCCATTTCAAAACATTCCTTGGGAGTGGAAGGAAACAGCAGTACATGCTTGGTGTCGCCGTGGGAGGCGTAAGCAGCGGCAAACAAATCCGATTGCTGGGTGCGGGTGGGCATACCGGTGGAAGGACCGGCGCGCTGCACATCGACAAGCACCACGGGCACTTCGGCAAAATAGGCCAAACCAAGGAATTCACTCATCAGGGAAACACCCGGCCCCGATGTGGCGGTAAAAGCGCGGGCGCCGTTCCAGCTGGCGCCCACAGCCATACCGATGGCCGCCAGT
>JBFXIU010000159.1:0-7717 GCA_050175615.1 Porticoccaceae bacterium
ACGATGTCATTTATCTCTACGAACATTTTCCAGATGATTATGACTATGAGGCCTTGGCGGAAATCACTGCGTTATACGATAACCAGTCTTCGATTCTCGAAGAATACACCCCGGCCTATAGTGAAGATACCATCCTGTCGATCTCTGACCTGTTGCAGGATATGAGTAGATTCATTGATCTTTACGAGCAGCGCCATTGATACCCGGGAGTCGATCCATTCGATACGATCTGCGCAAGGATCCAATAACATGGGTAGAAGGGGACATGCTGTCAATTAATGGGAAAAAGGGATGACTGCATACGATCTGCTCGGGCTTTTCCTTGTCATGAGCGCATTGGCCGCGATACCCAGTGCCAGTGTGGCGCTGGTGGTTGTGCGTTCGGCGACGGTGAATGTGCGTAACGGTATCGCTACCGCAGTGGGGGTTGTGGCGGGGGACCTGATCTTTATTACCATGGCCATGATGGGGCTGGTGGCGCTGTCTGAAATCATGGGGGCCTTCTTCGTCCTGATCCGCTACCTGGCTGCCGGTTACCTGGTTTGGGTTGGTTGGCAGTTGATCCGTCACGCGGTTGACACCAGGGTTGTGAATGCGGGTCAGGCCAAAGGCGGTATGGCGACCAGTTTTCTATCCGGACTGGCGCTGACCCTGGGCGATATCAAGGCCATCCTGTTCTATGCGAGCTTGTTTCCCGCCTTTGTCGATATCGCGTTCCTGGCAACGTCCGATGTTGTACTCATTATGCTGGTGACGGTTATTGCCGTTGGCGGTGTCAGGGTTGCCTATGCACTGGCGGCCAATCGGATTGCCTGTCTATCGAAAGGGATTGTATTTCGGCGGCAGGACAGAGTCACCGCCGGTGGCCTGCTGATGGGGGCGGGCGGTTATCTCATTGTGAAGGCCTGAAGGTATTGTGCGGGCTGGACAGTTGAAGCCTCTTTCGGTCGGTTGTACGTCGTGATTATTTCAGGGGTTCTGGTTATTTGGCTCAATTCTTATTGGCCGGACTTATTAATAGTCGCCAGTGTTGTGGCTGTGGTTTTTCTGCACACTGCATATGAAGTGCTTCGAAGCGCAGGTCAACCCTGGCGGGGTGAGCCTCAAGTCAATATTTGCAGTTCTGGCGCTTAATGGAACAATCCGTTGATTGATCTATGTCAATCATCAAGGGCGCTATGTTTGAACTTTCAGAGAGAATAAGGTAACTTTCTTAGGGTTAATATAACCATTTGCAGATTATGTGGCTTAGAAGATTCAGATTTTACATGGCGATCTTCGCGTTACTGGCTTTTACCAGCCAGTCGTTCGCTGTTGCGAAATTGCCCTGCCACAAGATGAGTCACGAACCTGATGTTCCAGTAATGACGGGGGCAATGGATCATGGAAGCCATACCAAGGCAAACAATATCCAGATCAATAATGCCCTTACGGCTGATGCCGCTGATTGTTGCAGCCAGGATCACTGCTCTCAGTTGGATTGCATCTCTGCAAGCGTTGCGGTGGTGAGTACACTGTCGCCGTTTTCCGTTCAGTTTTCTCAAACCCTCAATACAGCGTATTCGGTTTCCTTCCTCTCCCAGGCAGCTTCCTCGCTGTTTCGCCCCCCCATTTCCCGCTGAAGTAGGGTTGGTACGCCTGAAATTCAGGCGTCTGACGACTCGATAAGCGGGAGATCAAAACTCCCATAACGTATGTTTAAAACGCGCCATCGCTACGAGCGCGTTCACTGCAACTCTTGATTGGGAGTCATCATGAAGCCGTTACATACCTATCTGCGCTTTCCGGCGCTGATCGTATTCCTGTTATTTCTTACCGCTTGTTCCGAAAGCGAAAATCACGCAACTAAAAGCGCAACGATTGCCACGTTGGATGTTTATAAAAGCCGCACCTGTCAATGCTGCCAGCAATGGATTCACCATATGGAAGATGTTGGTTTTGACACAAAAACCCACCACCCGTCGGACTTGAATCGTATTAAAAATGACTATGGCATAGCACCTGAGTTCCAGTCCTGCCATACGGCAGTTTCGAGCGACGGCTATGTGTTCGAAGGCCATATCCCTGCGCGCTTTGTTCAGCAGTTTCTGGAAAACCCTCCCGATGACGCCATCGGCCTTAGTGTGCCTGGCATGCCAGCAGGCAGCCCTGGTATGGAGATGGGTGACAGGTTTACGCCTTACAAGGTATGGCTGCTTAAAAAAGACGGTTCGGCTGACGTGTTTGCATCTGTGAATAGTCGCGATCAGCAATAGGACATATAACGATGAACATTCAATGGGTATTTTTATTGTTTTTGCTGGTGGGGCTTCCTGTATTTGCGCAGAGCCCGGCTAATACGTTGAGTCTGGATGAGGCCATCGCCCATGCCATTGCCACGGATCCCTGGCTGAACGGTAGCCGGCATCGCGAAGACGCTTTGACCAGCGAATCAATTTCAGCATCGACGCTGCCAGACCCCAAGGTCAGCCTGATGGCGGCTAACTTTCCTACCGATAGCTTCGATATCAACCAGGAGCCTATGACGCAGCTCACTGTAGGTGTTAGTCAGATGTTTCCTCGCGGCGATAGTCTGGCGCTGTCCAGCCGTCAGAAACAGGAGTTGGCGGAACAGGAGCCATTGCTCAGGCAGAATCGCCAGGCCAAGGTAGCGGCTACTGTCTCGCAGCTGTGGCTGGAAGCATTCAGGGCCCAGGAGAGCATTCGATTGATTGAGCGGGATCGCTCGCTGTTTGAACATTTGGTAGATGCAACCAAAGCGAGCTATTCGTCGGCACTGGGACGTGCCCGCCAGCAGGATATTATCCGGGCCCAATTGGAGCTTACTCGGTTGGACGATCGTTTGACGGTGCTGCGGCAACAGTCGGAGTCAGCCCAACAGCGTTTATCCGAGTGGGTCGGCGGTCGCGCCCGTCTGCCGTTAGCGCAGCTTGTGCCCAGTCAGTACGGTGATGAGCCGACGTCGGTGGGAGGTCAGCCGGATAGTGATCGTTGGCTCTATGAACAGGTCAATCGGCACCCACTCTTGCTGGCACTTGATCAGCGTATTGATGCAATGGAGACCGGGGTCGAATTAGCGCGCCAGAAATATAAACCTGAGTGGGGTCTTTCCGCCCAATACGGCTATAGGGACGATGATCCCATGGGTCGCGACCGCGCTGATTTGTTCTCTGTCGGTGTGACCTTTGACCTGCCGCTTTTCACCTGCAAGCGACAGGATAAAGACGTCAGTGCGGTCACTTCTCGGGCCGAGGCCTTGAAAACTGACAAGTTACTGATGGCGCGAAAGCTGATGGCGGACCTGGATACGGCCTTGGTCCAGCTACAGCGTCTGAATGATCGTCGCGCGCTCTACGCCGAGCAGTTATTGCCGCAAATGTCAGAGCAGGCCGAAGCTGCCCTGGCCGCCTACAACAACGACGACGGCGACTTTGCCGAAGCGGTGCGCGCTCGCATTGCTGAGTTAAATGCCAAGATCGACTTTTTAACGATCAGGATTGATCGGCTGAAGATGATTGCCGAGTTGAATTACCTCTTGTCCAAAAATGGTTCAGAACCGTTTCCCGCCACCAGCAGAGAACACGCTGAAGGATTAACCCCATGAAGATTCAATTGAATAAATCTTTTTTCATTACAGTTGCCTTGTTGATTGCGACAGCGACCCTTGCGCACTACTCGGCCCTATGGCGTATGAAAGAGACCACAGGCAGTGATGACGTTGCTGCCGAGAAAAAACCACTCTACTGGGTCGCGCCGATGGACCCCAATTATAAGCGCGATAATCCGGGTAAATCCCCTATGGGGATGGATCTGATACCTGTGTATAAAGACGCGGGCGGCGATCAGGAGATTGGCACAGTCACCATCTCTCCGGATGTGGTTAACAATCTGGGCGTACGTACAGCTCCTGTCACTCGGGGGCGTTTGGATCTAACCATCAGTACAGTGGGTTATGTGCAATACGATGAAGATCGCCTTGTTCACATTCATCCACGGGTGGAGGGTTGGATTGAAAAACTCCATGTCAAAGCCGCCGGAGATCCGGTCACTCAGGGCGAGCCGCTCTATGCCTTATATTCGCCTACCCTGGTCAATGCTCAGGAAGAACTGTTGCTGGCATTAAAGCGAAAAAACCCAACACTAATCACTGCTGCAATGGAGCGGCTGTCGGCTTTACAGGTGCCGGAATCGGAAATCCACCGACTGAAAAAATCTGGCAAGGTCAGTCAGACCATCACAATCGCGGCCCTGCAATCCGGCGTATTGGACAATCTTATGGTCCGTGAAGGCATGTTTGTGAAACCCGGTATGGAAATGATGGCCATCGGGCAGCTGGAACATATCTGGGTCATAGGAGAAGTGTTCGAGCGTCAGGTCATGAGCGTACGGGAGGGTGATGCAGTGAGCATGTACCTCGATTATCTGCCAGGACGCACGTGGTCTGGCACGGTTGACTATATCTACCCGTCACTGAATACCCAGACTAGAACAGCTCGGGTGCGCGTACGATTCGACAACCCAGACGGCTACCTGCGACCGGGTATGTTTGCGCAAATGACGATAGCGACACAACCCGCTCGGGAGGCGTTGCTCATTCCCCGTGAAGCACTGATTCGCACGGGTAGTCAATCGCGGGTCGTGTTGGCTAAAGGTGACGGGCGCTTTAAATCCATCGCCGTCGAGGTGGGGCGGATTGGCGAGAACCGGGTGGAGATTCTGTCGGGGCTCAACGATGGCGACCAGCTTGTGACTTCCGCGCAATTTTTGATTGATTCCGAATCCAGCAAGACCTCGGATTTTCGTCGCATGAACCACAGCCCGGATGACGATACCCAGCCTGGAACACCGGCATCGGTATCAGTCGGCGCCCGTATTGAAGGCGTCATAGTCGAACACCGAATGCTCAAGCTGGCCCACGACCCCATCGATGCCTGGCAATGGCCGGCCATGACGATGGATTTTACTGTGGACCCCGCGGTGGATCTGGGTGGGCTGAAACCCGGCATGAAGTTGCATGTGGAGATTCAGCGGAACGGGGACAAGCACTACGTGATCAGCCAGATCCATCGACTGGATCAGGTGTCCGAAGATGCGCCCAGGGAGGGGGACGGGCAATCCATGGACAACAGCCAGCATCAGGGTATGAGCCATGATGCGATGGATATGGATCAAGGCCAGCGCAAAGGGGAGGACAAGCCATGATTGAAGGTATTATTCGCTGGTCCGTTCATAACCGTTTTTTTGTTCTGTTGGCCACCTTGATGTTGGTGGGAATTGGTGGCTGGTCCCTTAAAAATACACCGGTAGATGCTATTCCCGATTTGTCGGACGTGCAGGTGATTATCAAAACCAGTTATCCGGGGCAGGCGCCGCAGGTGGTGGAAGATCAGGTCACCTATCCGCTGACTACTGCCATGTTGTCAGTACCGGGTGCGGTCACCGTACGCGGCTACTCGTTTTTTGGCGACTCCTATGTCTATGTCATTTTTGATGAAGATACCGATGCTTACTGGGCCCGCTCGCGGGTATTGGAATACCTGTCGCAGGTGGCGCCGACGCTGCCACCCAGTGCCAGACCACAATTGGGACCGGATGCGACTGGCGTGGGATGGGTTTATCTCTACGCGTTGGTAGATAGAACTGGTCAGCACGACATCAGTCAGTTGCGCAGCCTGCAGGATTGGTTTTTGAAATACGAACTGCAAACGGTGCCGGGGGTGTCAGAAGTCTCTGCGCTTGGCGGTATGGTCAAACAGTATCAGGTCAAAGTAAATCCGGACAAGCTTCGTGCTTTTAATATTCCTCTCTCTCATATCCAGATGGCCATCCAACGTGGTAATCAGGAAGTTGGTGCTTCTGTTGTGGAGATGAGTGAAGCGGAATATATGGTGCGTGCCAGTGGCTATATCCAGGGTATTGACGATCTGAGAACCATTCCTCTGGGTTTGGATATGAATGGCACACCGCTGTTATTAAAGGATGTGGCCGATATTGAACTGGGTCCGCAAATGCGCCGTGGTATTGCTGAACTTAATGGTGAGGGAGAAGTGGTAGGTGGGATTGTCGTCATGCGCTTTGGCGAGAATGCCCAGAAAACCATTGATGGCGTCAAAGCAAAGTTGGAAAAACTCAAGGTGGGTTTGCCGGAAGGCGTAGAAATTGTCACGGTTTACGACCGATCTCGATTGATCTCTAGCGCCATTGACAGTTTATGGAAAAGTCTGGTTGAAGAGCTTGCTATCGTCGCGTTGATCTGTGTCATTTTCTTATTTCATGTCAGGTCATCACTGGTGGCAGTCGTTAGCCTGCCGCTGGGAATCCTGACGGCCTTTATTGTGATGTACTGGCAAGGCATTAATGCAAACATTATGTCCCTTGGAGGAATCGCGATTGCCATCGGTGCCATGATAGATGGTGCGATTGTGATGATTGAAAATATGCATAAGCATATGGAACGTACGCCGTTGACGCCAGAGAACCGTTGGAAAGTGGTGGCAGAGTCTGCCAGCGAAGTCGGCCCGGCATTGTTTTTCAGTCTGCTGATTATCACCGTCAGCTTTGTGCCGGTATTTACCCTGGAGGCTCAGGAAGGCCGAATGTTTAGTCCCCTAGCCTTCACTAAAACCTATGCCATGGCCGCCAGCGCCGCGTTGGCAGTGACAGTGGTGCCGGTGTTGATGGGGTATTTTATCAGGGGCAAGGTGGTCGCCGAGAGAAAAAACCCCATCAACAGGTTGCTGATTGCAGGCTATATGCCGCTGCTCAAGGGTGTTTTGCGCTTTCCAAAAATCACACTCGCCATGGCTGGCGTTGTGTTTCTTGTTGGGATCTGGCCGCTTAACAAGATTGGCAGCGAATTCATACCCGATCTGGATGAAGGCGACCTGATGTACATGCCCACTACCTATCCGGGCCTGTCCATCGGCAAGGCGCGGGAAATCCTGCAACAGACTGACAAGCTGATTGCCACAGTTCCGGAAGTAGAAACCGTATTTGGCAAAATTGGACGGGCTGAAACTGCTACAGATCCGGCGCCGCTAACCATGATTGAAACCTTTATTCAGTTGAAACCCAGAGAGGCGTGGCGCGATGGCATGACCACCGACAAACTCAAGAAGGAGCTTGATGCGCTGGTGAAGTTTCCCGGCTTGACCAATGCCTGGGTGATGCCCATCAAAACCCGCATCGACATGCTGGCTACCGGTATAAAAACCCCGGTGGGTATTAAGGTGGCTGGCCCCGACCTCAAGGAGATCGAAAAAATCGGCAAGCGTTTGGAGCAGGTGCTCAAAGATGTACCTGGCACAGCCTCAGTATATTCCGAGCGAGTAGCGGGTGGCCGTTATATCAAGGTGGATATTCAGCGAGAAAAAGCCGCACGCTATGGCCTCAATATCGCCGATGTGCAGCAAGTGGTTGCCACCGCTATAGGCGGTATGAACGTAGCGCAGACTATCGAAGGGCTGGAACGTTACCCCGTCAACCTGCGTTACCCACAAGATTATCGCAACTCTCCCGAGCAGTTAGCTCTGCTGCCTATTGTCACGACCAGTGGTCAGCGCATTGCATTGGGGGATGTTGCTCGTGTTTATGTTGAAGACGGGCCGCCTGCCATCAAGAGTGAAAACGCCGTCTTAATGGTTGGACCTTTGTCGATATCGACGGAGTGGATGTCGGCAGTTATGTGGAAGACGCTATGAAAGTGGTGGCCGATCAG
>JBFXIU010000160.1:0-7656 GCA_050175615.1 Porticoccaceae bacterium
AGGACAATGCCCTTGAAGATGCGCGGGCATCGACACTGAGAAGTCGCTTGACCCTGAAAACAGCCACCGTCAGTGGCTTTACCGCCTTGCTGGAAGCGGACGATGTGATGACCATTGGCGCCGATGACTATAACTCCTTTATGACAGACGACAGCCATTTTGGCACCCACTCTGTGGTCGCGGACCCTGTGGGTACGGAAATCAATCAGGCCTGGTTGAAGTATGGTTTTTCCGCCGAAGCCAGCGCGACTGTCGGTCGTCAGCGTATTAATCATGCCGGCCAGCGCTTTGTCGGCGGGGTTGGCTGGCGCCAGAACGAACAAACCTATGATGCCCTTGCTTTCAATTATGCCGCTGACGGCTATACCCTCGATTACAGTTATATCTGGAACGTAAACCGTATTTTTGACGGCTCTGGCACCAGTTCCCAGGCCGCCGAGTTCGACAGTAAATCCCATATTTTACTGGCAACGGCAGCGGTTCCCGGCGGCAAGCTCAGCGGCTTTGTCTACGCCCTGGACTTTGAAGAGGCGGCCGCCCTGTCCAGTATCACTTACGGCCTAGGTTACGATGGCGTTTTTGATGCCTTTGCTATTTCCGCCTCCATTGCCACTCAATCTGATTACGGTGACAACGCCACTTCATACGATGCCCTTTATTTGGCGCTGGAAGGCAAGGTCAAAATAAATCCTGTGACCCTGGTTGCCGGGTATGAGTTGCTCGGCAGTGATGATGGCATTAAAGGTTTCACCACGCCCCTGGCGACCCTTCATAAATTCCAGGGTTGGGCTGACGTTTTTCTGGCAACCCCAAACAATGGTATCGAAGGCATCTACGGCGGAGTCACTGGCGCCATCGACAAGGTCGCGCTGGGGGCGTTTTACCACGATTTCAGCTCCGATGAGGGCAGTGTGGGCTATGGTTCCGAAGTCAACCTGGTTGCCACCTACCCAGTCAATCAGTATCTGAGTGTTGAACTCAAGTACGCAGATTACAACGCCGATGACTTTTCGGTGGATACAGAAAAAGTCTGGTTTTCGATTATGTTGAACTTCTGAATCTATGGGTGAGGCCGAAAATTTCATCCTGTGTTTGCGGTGGGGAAGGCACATTGCCTTCCCCGTTTTTGCGTATAATTCAGGTTCCTGGCGCACAGCCGCTGTCCAATTTTCTGGTGACAATCATTGAATAGTCCAAGCTCAACGCAAGCTGTGCGCGTCATGTTGGTTGACGATAATCCCGAACGCGCCCAGCTGGTGGAAGAGCGCCTGTGGAACTGTGGTTATGAGGTGGTGTCGGTGATTCCCTCCGCCACTGGTCTGCTTTTTCAGATTGAACAGCACAGCCCGGACGTGGTGCTAATCGATCTTGAGTCCCCCGACCGGGACGTGCTTGAGAGTCTGGCCATCGTCAATCATCACAATCCCAGGCCTGTGGTGATGTTTACCCAGGAAGAAGATCCGGAATACATCAATCAGGCGGTCAGCGCCGGTATCAGTACCTATCTTGTCGGCGGTATCAACGCCGAGCACGTTAAACCGGTGATTGACGTCGCCATTGCGCAGTTCCGCTCTTTTCAGGCACTTCGCGACCAACTCAACAGCACCAAAATACAGCTGGAAGACCGCAAGCTGGTAGAGCAGGCCAAAGGCCTGCTTATGGTCTATCAAAAACTCAGTGAGGAGGAAGCTCACAAATTGCTCAACAAGCTGGCGATGGACAACAATCAGCGCTTGCCGGATGTCGCCAAAACAGTACTGGCGACTCTTTCCCCCAAAGGCCGAGGGAGTAAAAAATGACCGTAACAAAACATTTGCCGCCGCCGGAGAAACAGCACCTCAAGGTGGGCTTTATGAGGCTCACCGACAGTGCGCCTCTGGTGCTGGCACAGGCCACCGGCCTGTTTTCCCGCTTTGGTCTCGATGTTGAATTACTGCGGGAAGTGTCCTGGGCAAATTTGCGCGACAAACTGGTGGTGGGCACTCTGGATGCCGCACATTTGCTCGCGCCCCTGCCGATGATGACCAGTTTGGGCGCCGGCGGATTGCGGGCAAACCTGCTCACAGGCTTGTCTCTCAGTCTCAACGGCAATGCCATTACCCTGTCGCGGGCGCTGTGGGAAAAACTCAACTGGGAAGACAATCCCGACGCTGTGGGTATGGCGCAGGCGTTGGCCAGGCATATACAGCAAAACCGCGATCAGGATGTGCTCACTCTGGCCACCGTGCATATGTTTTCCATGCACACCTTTCAGCTGCGCATGTGGCTGAAGGCGGGGGGGATAGACCCTGACCGGGATGTGCGCATTATCGTGTTGCCGCCGGAGCAGATGGGCGACAGCCTCGCCCGGGGTATCATCGACGGTTTTTGTGTCGGCGAACCCTGGAATACTCTAGCCGTGCAGCAGGGCACTGGCGCTGTTGCCGCGGTGGGTTACGACATCTGGAACAACGCTCCGGAAAAAGTCCTGGGCGTTACCGAGACCTGGCACAACCACTTTCCCGGCACCCACCTGCGCCTGCGGTTGGCGCTGATGGAGGCCTGCCAGTCCCTCGGCGACCCGCAGCAGCGAACCCTGGTTGCCGAAATCCTCAGCAGGCCGGAATATCTGGATCTGCCGGTAAAAACCCTGATGCCATCTCTGTCCGGCCATTTTAGTATCGCCAAGCATCTGCCCCCGGTGGATATTCGCGATTTCCATGTTTTTGGCCGCTATTTGGCCGGTTTTCCCTGGCGCTCCCAGGCGCAGTGGATGGTGAAGAGCAGTGCTGCACTGCTGGGTAAAAAAATCAGTGATGATCACTGTCAGATCTTGGTGCAGCAATGTTTCAGACCGGATCTTTACCGAGAGGCCGCCCGTTTTCTCGGAATTGTGTCCCCCAATCAGGACGTGAAAACAGAAGGCAGGCATGCAGGGGAATGGCAGTTTGATGATGGTATCGTTCTCGGTGCGGACAGAATGATTTCCGGGAACCGGTTTCTTCATGGCGCCTGATTTGACAGCATAAAAGCATTTTATAACTCGACGATAATGATCGTCCGGTTATATGGGTGACACAAGGAGGTATTGCCAGGTTGATAGCAGGGCTTGAATGAGGTTTGGTCTCCAGGCGACGGTGGGCAGGTGCGAATAAGATTGCACGCTGGCTTTCCCGGGGGTTAAATAGCCATCGTTATCCGGTCAGGAGTGAAAATGAGCACACTTAAAATTGGCCTCGCGCTCGGCAGTGGCGCCGCACGGGGCTGGGCGCACATAGGTGTCATCAACGCACTCAAAAAAAAAGGTATTGAGGCGGATATTGTCTGTGGCACTTCCATCGGCGCGCTTGTCGGTGCTGCCCATGTGTCAAATAATTTGAAAAAACTTCAACGAGCCGTCACCTCGCTGACAAAATTTGAAACCGCCAAATTTTTTGGTATCCACTCATCCCTGAGCGGTTTTGTCGATAAGGAAAGGCTCAGTGATTTTTTTCATCAGCACGTCGCCGCCGAGGACGTCTTAATCGAAAATCTCGATCGCCAGTATGCCGCAGTGGCCACTGACCTTGATAGCGGCAGGGAAATCTGGCTCAGTGAAGGCGCTATTGTCGATGCTGTCTGGGCGTCTATCGCCCTGCCGGGAATTTTTCACGCCCTTAAAAACAACGATAAATGGTTGGTGGATGGTGGTCTTGTCAATCCAGTGCCTGTGTCCGTTTGTCGAGCACTGGGCGCAGATGTGGTGATCGCTGTCAACCTCAACGGTGACCTTGTCGGTCGGCACTCGCAGAAAGAAGTATCGAGCGAAAAATCAAACCACCAGGACGACAGCGAAAAAACGGGAAGCAGGAGCGTTGTCGATAAAATCTCCGGGCTGGTTGCCGACTACGCCAGTTCAGCATTTTCCTCTGCCAACAAAGAAGATCAGGGGCCGAGTCTTTTCAATGCGATAGCCAGCTCTATCAATATCGTTCAGGATCGTATAACCCGCAGCCGCATGGCTGGAGATCCTCCAGATATTGTCTTGTCGCCCAAATTGCCCGACATCGGTTTGCTCGAGTTCTACCGGGCAGAGGAGGCCATAAAAGAAGGTGCTGATTGCGTGCGGCGGATGATGCCGGAAATTCGCCATGTTCTGGAGGTGGATTAAATAACCATCGCCGGGGCGCCCAGTTCCTACAAAATATACTTTTTTAGGAGCCAGCCGTGCTGGCGATATTCCACATCAGTTCATCTGCGCAGTAACACAAAAATAATGGCATGCGTAGATAACAAAATATTTAAAGTAATTTCAACTAAACTTTGAAATTTTATTTTTTGAATGTTGACGAAATTTCAAAGGAGTAATACCGACAATTTTTGAAAAGTGGCGGGTCATGTGTGCCTGGCTACAAAATCCTGTTTCGTCTGCTATATCGGATATGGAAATATCAGTTTCAATCAAAAATTGTTTGGCTCTTTTGATGCGCAGTAGCAGAAGAAATTGATAGGGAGATACGCCAGTTTCATTCTTAAATTTTTTGGTCAGAAAAGCCTGTGTTAATTTCAATTCATCAGCGATAAAAGATATCTGTGGCGCATGAGAAAGTTCATGATTTAGACGCTTTATTGTGTAACTTACTGGGTGCGATAATTTTTTTCCTGAATAATTTGTGGGAACTTTATCATTGCCAAAATAGGTGACTATATAATTTTCAAGAGCCAGGAATGCAGTGTTGATATAATTTTTGTCGGGTGTCTCTATTTGTTCGGAATCAAATATATTTAAAAGGTGGTTGCAAACAGAAAATAAATAAGGGTCGGAGAATGAGCCTACGCGATTGGAGTCGCCTTTTTGAGTTTGAATATTTTTATATACTTTCTCTATAGAATTTCTTGTGTTCAGGTTTTCAAAGATTAAAACTGCGACATCAACTTGCCCGTTTATTGACCATCCTAATGCCTGATCGGCGGGGATGATGGCTATATCGCCTGACATAACATAATCAGCAGATAATTTTTTCTTGCGATTAGTCCTGTAAATTTTTGCTGGCCCAGCAATTTGTAAGGCAATCATCGGGTAAGTGAATTTGGGTATCGAATGTTCTTTCAGGTAGACGCTCCAGCGCTGAAGCGAACATGTTCCCAAACCGCTACCAATGATATGACTGATTGGGTTTGATCCATGGATGGTATTCATCAGCTGGGCTTGATCGAGTATGGACATAAAGATCTCATTGCCTTGGCAGGTTGACTTGGATTGGCAAAAATATACAAAAAATAGCAAAAAATCGTGATATACATAAGGCGACTGTTCTGATTATAGTGTGCTTAAGTTATGGCTTTCAATGATAATTTTTGCCATGGCCACCAATTAAAGTCCGGTTAAATAATATAATCAAGGGGCATTGTTATGTATAACAAAAAGCATCTTTCAGCGTTTGTTTTTGCTTCATTTTTTCTTTATCAGCACAATGTATTTGCCGCCGAACTAGAAGAAATAGTGGTTACTGCGCAAAAAAGGCAACAGTCAATCAATGACGTCGGTATGAGTATTTCTGCCGCGAGTGGCGAACAATTGCGCGTTATGGGTGTGTCCGACGTGGCGGATTTGATCAAGGTGGCGCCAGGGCTGACCTATACGGCGAGTCAGAACGGAACGCCACTGTTTACCCTTAGGGGTGTTGGCTTTAACGATTATTCCCTTGGCGCCAGCCCTGCTGTCAGCGTTTATGTGGATGAGGTTCCCTTGCCTTATTCAGCGTTTACAAAAGGCGTGACCCTTGATTTGGAGCGAGTTGAAGTCCTCAAAGGGCCGCAGGGATTGCTGTTTGGGCAAAACTCAACCGGTGGCGCCATCAACTATATTGCCGCCAAACCCAGCCAGGAGTTTGAGTCGGGGATTAGTGGTTCCTATGGCAGATTCAACCGCTCAGAGATTGAAGGCTATGTCAGTGGTGGCTTGACCGAAACTGTGTCGGCACGACTGGCGCTGGGTTCGATCAATTCAGATGGCTGGCAGGAGAACTATCGCACAGGGGAAAAGCTTGGCGATGAACAGGTATTTAAATATCGTGGGCAATTGCTGTGGGAGCCGACAGAAACAGCCACAATATTGTTTGGTGTCAATGGCTGGACGGACAAATCCGATACCCAGCAAGCCCAGTTTCTGGGTTTGATGTTGCAAACCCCGGATCCGTCGGCAGCGCTGCTCGCTGACATTCCTGAAACCCAAAGAAGAATTGATGTTCTTAACAGTCTCCAAACAGCGCCCAATAACAGCAGGAGCGCCGATTGGGGGCCTTATCCCAACTTGAATATGCTCGGCTGGGGAGATCGACCTGTGCGAGATGACAGCTTTCACCAGGTTACATTGAGGGCTGATATTGAACTGACAGACTCAATAACCCTTACCAGTATCACGTCATACGCCGAGTTTGAGGAATATTATTCCATTGACCGGGATGGTACTCCCACATTGAATGCCAATATGAACTCCCAGGGTGCTGTGGATTCGTTTTCCCAGGAATTGCGCCTGTACGGAACAGACGATAAATTGAACTGGTTGGTGGGATTAAATTACGCCACTAATGATGTCATTAGCGAAGAAAATATCTTGACGGGCGAAGCTACGAATACTGCTCTTCTTCCCGGGGGACCCTGGATTAACGATTCTATCACCAGCCTCACCCAAGACATCACCGATTCCGCAATATTTGCCAATATTGAATATGGAGTCACCGAATCAGTGACTCTTCTCGCAGGCGCCCGCTATGCGGAAAATGAGAATGACTCAACGTCCTGTCTTCACTACGGCGATGCGGGAATGCTGGCGAGCTTTGCCTTTTTCTCTGATGTTCTCAGAGGCATGGCACCGGGAAACACCCAGGCCAACCCTCAGGATTGTTTGAGTCTTGATCGCAATACTCTTGAAATAACCCGCACGCCGCACCCAGGGTACTTGAAAGAGGACAATGTTTCCTGGCGTTTGGGTATTAATTATGACGCTTCCGACGATTTATTGCTTTATGGTTTGGTTTCCGAGGGCTATAAAACAGGCAGTTTTGCGCTTATTCCCGCATCTACCACAGCGCAATTCGATCCGGTTACCCAGGAGTCTGTTCTTGTTTATGAGCTGGGTTTTAAATGGTCGTTGCTTGAAAAGCGTCTGCAATTCAATGGCGCCATATTTGATTATGAATATAAAGATAAGCAGGTGCGCGGAATCATTAAAGACCCCGTATTCAACCAACTCGATAAGCTGGTCAATATACCCAAATCGAGCATTCAGGGCGCTGAGTTTGATATTGTCTGGAGCCCCATTCAAAGTTTGACTGCGAGACTTGCCGGCACCTACATTGATAGTGAAGTGAAAGAGTACACCACCTTTTTTAACGTGATTACCCAAATGGATGAATTTGGTATCAACGGTGTCCGCGAACAGGGTGATTTCAGTGGTTCAAATCTGCCATTTACGCCGGAAAAACACCTCACCGCAGATATTGACTATAGAACGCCGCTTTCAGCGAATATGGAATTTTATGCAGGCGTCAGTGTGCTCTACAACAGTGAAGCAAACTCTACTTTTGGCAATCCCGAGATGACAAGAATTACAGACTTTACCACTGTCGATATGCGCATAGGTGTGTCTGCGCCAGATGGTAAATGGTCGCTTGGCTTGTGGGGAAAAAATATTAC
>JBFXIU010000161.1:0-7652 GCA_050175615.1 Porticoccaceae bacterium
AGCGGTATTGGAATGACCTCGCAGCGAACGCGTGAACGGCTGATACAGAGCCTGCAGGAGCAGGGTATTGAGAATCAGAAAGTCCTTGACGCCATGCGCCTGGTTCCCCGTCATATTTTTCTTGATGAAGCCCTTGCCCACCGCGCCTATGAAAATACGGCACTTCCCATTGGCTACTCCCAAACGATTTCTCAGCCCTATATAGTCGCGTTGATGACGCAGTTGGTGCTGGCTTGGGGGCCGCGGCAAAAAGTACTCGAAATTGGTACAGGCTCTGGCTACCAAGCTGCGATTCTCTCCCATCTGGTCGACAAGGTTTATACCGTGGAGCGTATTAAACCGCTGCTGATGAAAGCCCGGGAGCGTTTTCGCTTGCTGGGTTTGCGCAATATTATCAGCGGTCATTCCGATGGTGGCGAAGGCTGGGGGCAGTATGCGCCCTATGACGCCATTATCAGTACCGCCGCTCCCCAGCAGGTGCCTGAAGAATTGCTCCATCAGTTGGCGCCCAATGGCATTTTGGTCATTCCCGTTGGCCCAGATAATAATCAGGAATTGCGAGTGATCCACCGCATGGGAGAAACCAGCAATTTTGAGGAGGAGGTTATCACCAGGGTAAGATTTGTTCCTCTTCTGGGCGGTACACAGCGCTAAGGGATTCGGCTCCATGGCAGTAAATTGTAATTACCCCCTGTTGTTTATCAAAGGCATCGCCATGGGCGCTGCCGATGTGGTTCCCGGTGTTTCCGGTGGCACCATCGCCTTTATCAGCGGTATTTATGACGAACTTATCGATTCGTTGAAAGCCATCAATCCCGGCGCCTTGAAAGTACTTTGTCGCGAAGGCGTGACGCCATTTTGGCGCGCCATAAATGGCAATTTTTTGGTGGTGCTTTTTGCCGGAATTTTCACCAGCATTCTCTCCCTGGCTCAGCTGGTTCGTTATTTGCTCGAACACCAGCCCTTGTTGATATGGTCATTTTTTTTTGGCCTTATTGTCGCTTCAATTATTTACGTTGTCCGCCAGCAAAGGTGTTGGCGATTTGTGCAGATACTGGGTTTGATGTCGGGTACGGGGTTGGCGCTTGCCGCAGCATTTTCGCCGCCAATGGCGGTTCACATATCGCCGCTGACGGTGTTTTTTTCGGGTATGCTGGCCATATGCGCGATGATTCTTCCAGGGATTTCCGGTAGTTTTATACTTCTTCTTCTCGGCGTTTATCCGGTGATGATCGAAGCTGTGGCCGAGGCCAATGTGGTTTTGTTATCGTCTTTTATTGCTGGTGCTGTTATTGGCTTGGTGGCTTTTTCACATATTTTGTCCTGGTTGCTTCATCATCATCGAGCGACAACCCTTTCCGTTCTCATCGGTTTTTTGGTCGGTTCCCTTCCCGTGGTTTGGCCGTGGAAAATTGAGTTGTCTCTTGCCGGCGCTGGCGCAAGCCGGCAACTGCTTCTCCCCGGCGACTATGGTTCTGCTGTCGGCTCGCCTCGAATGCTGGAGTGCCTGGGATTAATGGCGGTCGGGCTGGTGTTGGTGCTGGCTTTAGAGCTTGCTGGCGACCATGTGGCGCGACAGCGAAAGCGGTTGTTGTAAGCGATGACGTGGCCGATGGAGAAACTGGGAGTCGGGCGGCCTCTGGGGCTTGTTCTACTGCTGTTCGCTTTCCTCATCGGCTGCCAGGCGCCATCTCCGGCGCCGGTGGCAGAGCGGCCGCAACCGCCTTCACAAAAAATTCTTCATCACATTGTTTCTCGGGACGAAACCCTGTACTCCATTGCCTGGCGGTACGAGCTGGACTTCCAACAGCTGGCGGCGGTCAACGGCCTTGCTGCGCCCTATAATTTGCATCCCGGCCAGCGCCTGTCCCTGGATATGCGCCGACGACCGGCTGCTGTTGCCATCGGCCACCCGGTAAGAACCGGTGTTGTCACAGCGACCCCCGTTGACGACACCCAGGTTCAGGGCACCGCAGTCAGTGGTGTTGAGGTCACTCCTAAAACGGCTTCGATCCCGGTGCCAACTTCGCCTGTCGCCAGGGAGTCCGCTCCGTCCGCTTTGCCTGGCAGTCCGTGGCAGTGGAAATGGCCGGCCACTGGTCGGGTTGCCAAGGAGTACGATGTCAGCCGAGTGCTGAAGGGTATCAGCATTTACACCAATTCCGGCACAGCTGTAGCTGCGGCTGCTCCCGGAGTCGTTGTTTATGCCGGTAATGGCTTGAGAGGCTACGGCAACCTTGTTATCGTCAAACACAGTGAAAAACATCTCAGCGCTTATGCGCATAACAGAACCCTGCTAGTGAGTGAGAATCAGCAAGTCAGGCAGGGGGAAAAAATCGCTGAAGTGGGGGTGGATGCCAGCAAACAGAATCGATTGTATTTTGAAATACGTGAAAACGGTAAGCCGGTGGATCCTCTTCTCTTATTACCCCGGCAATAAATAATAAACAGCTAACCCAGTACCATTTGCTCCAGCGGGTTCCCTGTGGGCGAATAGGGTTACAAGTGATACGGAATAAAACAGGAAACTGCTATGGTTGGTGATGGTGGTCTAGATGAACAAAACGATGATGTTAACGACGATGAATTGGAAACCGCACCGGATGTCGCGGCCGTACTGCGGGGTGAAAGCACTGCCAGTGGTGACGATGACGAACTCCTTGAAAATATCCCCCACAATTTTGACGACTCTGCGGTAGACGCCACTAATATCTATCTTCGCGAAATTGGTTTTGCGCCGCTGCTGACGGCGGAGGAAGAAGTTACCTTTGGTCGCCTGGTTCAGCGTGGTGATGAAAAAGCCCGCAAGCGCATGATCGAAAGTAACCTTCGGCTGGTGGTGAAAATTTCCCGCCGTTACACCAACCGTGGACTTGCGTTACTGGATTTGATTGAAGAGGGCAATCTGGGATTGATGAGGGCGGTGGAAAAATTCGATCCCGAACTCGGTTTTCGCTTCTCAACCTATGCAACCTGGTGGATCAAGCAGACTATCGAGCGGGCAATCATGAACCAGACCCGCACAATTCGCCTGCCAATCCATATTCTCAAACGCATGAACACCTACCTCCGCGCCGCCCGCGAACTAGCCCAGCGACTCGATCACGACCCCAGCGCCGAGGAAATCGCCAGGCTTCTCAATGTGCCTGTTGAAGAAGTGGCGAAAATGCTTGAACTCAACGAGCGGGTGACCTCTGTGGATATTCCCATTGGTCGCTCCGGCGATAAAACCGTGGTTGAAACCATTGCCGATGAGATTTCCGCCAACCCCGAGCAAGAGCTGGAAGGCGAGGAAATTTCCCTGGAGATTGAACATCTGCTTGAGCAGTTGAACGACAAGCAAGCTGAAGTGATCGCCCGCCGCTTTGGCTTGAGGGGGCATGATCCCCAGACTCTGGAAGAGGTCGGTGCTGCCGTTGGTCTCACTCGGGAACGGGTGCGCCAGATCCAGGTGGAATCGCTGCGCAAATTGCGCGTGATGATGACCAGAGAAGGGCTTAATCCCGATGTGCTTTTTGGCGGCTTTGAATAGGCTGTACGCAAGTGTTCGTCAAAATGGCATAAAAGACAAACCCCGGAAAACCGGGGTTTGTCAGCGGTCTGAAACGGCCTTGCGGTCGGCTTCAGCGTTCCAGATACTGAAGCTTCCCTGGTTTTCCATCCCAGTCTTCTGCGTCAGCCGCGTGTTCTTTGCGCTCGGTAATGTTTGGCCACACATCTGCCAATTCGGCGTTGAGTTCGAGAAACACCTGCTGATCCGAAGGCAGTTCATCTTCCGCGAAAATGGCTTCTGCCGGACACTCGGGTTCGCAAAGGGCGCAATCAATACATTCGTCCGGGTGAATGACCAGGAAGTTGGGGCCCTCGTAAAAGCAGTCCACTGGACAGACTTCTACGCAGTCGGTGTATTTACATTTGATACAGTTTTCGCCGACAACAAAGGTCATGGCTGTTCTCTCCTCTGGGCATTCCTGAATAGTGCGGCATTATAAAGTAAAAATGACAAAGTAAAAACACGGCTCATTGCCCGGTCTTTACCAGATTGTGAATGTGGTAGAGAGCCTCCAGAGCTGCCCGCGGCGAAAAGTCATCTGGATCTATGGACTTGACGAAGTCCAGCGCCGGGTGGCTGAGCTCTGGCATAAAGAGCTCGTTTTGGTGCGGCTTTGCAGGGGAGTCCCTGTGCTCTGCGGTCATGGAGGTGGCGGTGGAACCCTTTTCCAGTTTTTGCAGTTCCGCGCGCGCCAGAGCAATAACCTGGGGCGGAATGCCCGCCAGTTTTGCCACCTGAATACCGTAGCTCTGGTTGGCCGGCCCCTCCTGAACGGCGTGGAGAAAAACGATATTGTCGTTGTACTCGGTGGCGTCGAGATGCACATTGGCCACCTGGGGAATTTGCTCGGGCAGGGCGGTGAGTTCAAAATAATGGGTGGCAAAAAGCGTGAATGCCCGCACCTCGCGAGCGAGGTGAACTGCGCAGGCCCAGGCCAGGGAGAGGCCGTCAAAGGTGCTGGTGCCGCGGCCAATCTCATCCATCAGCACCAGGCTGCGCGGCGTGGCATTATGGAGAATGTTGGCGGTTTCGGTCATTTCCACCATAAACGTCGAGCGACCGCCGGCGAGATCATCTGAGGAGCCGATGCGGGTAAAAATTCGATCCACCAGACCGATGGTGGCGGACGAGGCGGGGACATCACTGCCGATATGGGCGAGCAGGGTGATCAGGGCGGCCTGGCGCATATAAGTGGATTTGCCACCCATATTGGGGCCGGTGATCACCAGCATGCGGCGGTCATTATTGATATTGAGATCATTGGCGACAAAGGGTTTGTCGAGCATGGCTTCAACGACAGGGTGTCTGCCCCCTTCGATACAAATCCCAGGTGTCGCCGACAACTGTGGTTGCACCCAGTCGAGACTATGGGAGCGTTCCGCCAGATTCACCAGTACATCCAGTTCGGCAATGCCCTCGGCGCTGAGTTGCAGGGTAGTCAGGTCTTCGTTGAGTTTTTCCAGCAACTCTTCATAGAGCGTTTTTTCCCGCGCCAACGCCCGGCTTTTGGCGCTCAGGGCTTTATCCTCAAAGGTTTTCAGCTCTGGAGTGATATAGCGTTCGGCATTTTTCAGCGTTTGACGGCGAATATAGTCGGCAGGCGCGTTGTGGGACTGCCCTTTCGAAATTTCAATAAAATAACCGTGAACCCGGTTGTAGCCCACCTTGAGGGTGCTGAGACCGGTGCGCTGTTTTTCCTGTTCTTCAAGGCGGATGAGAAAGTCGCCGGCATTGGTGCTCATGGCGCGCAGCTCATCCAGCTCTTCGTCATAGCCTTCGGCAATAACGCCGCCGTCGCGAATAACTACGGGGGGGTTGTCGCTAATGGCGGCAATGAGGAGAGCCACCTGATTGGGGAAAAGGTTGATCTTTTCTTTTAGTTTTTCGACATAGGCGGTCGATAGGTCTTGAAGTAATTCTTGCAACTTTGGCAGCGCCGCAAGGGAGTCGCGAAGTCTGGTGAGATCCCTTGGCCGCGCGGAACGCAGTGCCAGCCTGCCGAGAATTCGCTCCACATCGCCAATGGTGTTCAGGGATTCGGCAAAACGTTCAAAACGGTAGTCTTCCCTGAACAGGGCAACCGCCTGTTGGCGGTTGTTCAGTTCGTCAAGTTTGCACAGCGGGCGATTAAGCCAGCGCCTCAGCAGGCGACTGCCCATGGCGGTTTGGGTGTGGTCGACAACAGTGGCCAGGGTGCTGCTGTCGCCGCCGTCCAGGTTGCGGTCGATTTCCAGATTGCGGCGGGTGGCGGCATCCATGGCGACGCTGTCTTGCTGATGCTCGGCAACCAACGCCTGAATATGGGGCAGGGCGGTTTTCTGGGTTTCCCTGGCGTATTGAAGTAGGCAGCCGGCGGCACAAAGCGCTGTTGTCATGGCTTCGCAGCCAAATCCCGATAAGTCCCTGACAGCGAACTGATCGCACAGTTTTCGCGTTGCCGTTTCGGCGTCAAACTCCCAGGGTGGCCGCTTTCCAAGCCCTGGACGGTTGAGAATTTGGGGGGGATAGCCGCCGTTCTCATCGATCAGCAGCTCCGCGGGATTGAGACGCTGGATTTCCCCCAGCATGCTGTCTTCGCTGGCGATTTCCATTACCGTAAAGCGACCGCTGCCAATGTCGAGCGTTGCCAGGCCAAAATTGACTCTGCCCCTGTAAACACAAACCAGCAAATTATCCCGGCGCTCTTCCAGCAGAGCCTCATCGGTAACCGTGCCGGGCGTCACTACGCGAACCACCTTGCGCTCCACAGGCCCTTTGCTTGTTGCCGGGTCGCCAATCTGTTCACAGATGGCTACAGACACCCCCTGGCGAACCAGTCGCGCCAGATAGCCCTCCGCTGCATGGTAGGGCACGCCGGCCATGGGAATGGGTTCGCCACCGGACTTGCCCCTGGAAGTAAGGGTGACATCAAGCAGCTTCGCCGCTTTGCGGGCGTCATCGAAAAACAATTCGTAGAAATCCCCCATGCGGTAGAAAACCAGCTCATTGGGGTGTTCAGCCTTGATGCGTAAAAACTGCTGCATCATGGGGGTATGTGCAGCAACATCAATTTTATTCATATAAAACCATCACTTATAATTTTCTCTGCGAGCCTTTGGGGCCAATTTTGGGTGAAGTTCTTGCGGTTTATATCTCCGAGTTGCTGTGGAGCGGCCATTGCCCGGTTTTGGGCATGAAAAACTCGAAAACCAGGGTCATCGCCCGATCCAGTCGCCGGCCTCCTATTGCTGCCACCCGTGCAGGGAGAGTTGAACCCTATGAGCCGCTTCCGATTGGGCCAGTATGATTGCGGGCGTTATTCTACGCGCAGTGCACGTATCGGTGCCAGGGTGCAACTTTGCTATGCCCACAACTCATCCCTCAAAACAAGCAATCTCTTTGCCGGTCTTTGTCAAACCATGTGGGAAATTCCGCGCCAAGTGCGGATATGCGGCCATGATTTTCCCAATAGCTCGGAAATGCAATATTATTGTCAAGTTTTCTATGTGTAAAACTTGACAATCTGGCTTCTTTTTTCCTACAGTACGTTTCTGGAGGAGTTTATGAGTATTAGCCAAGCTGTACAGAGCAGGATTGACACCCTGCCTCCCGGGCAGGTCTTTGGCTATCGGGACTTGCCGGGTTACACAGAGGCGCCACTAGCGGTCGCACAAACCATGAGCCGCATGGTGTCTGCCGGGCGGGTCAAGCGTCTTTCCAAGGGCAAGTTTTATGTGCCCCGTAAGGGCATTATGGGGTCGCGAAAGCCATCCGATAGTGCATTGCTTCGCTCTGTCCTGTATGACGGTGAGCGTCTGCGGGGTTATGTCACGGGATTGGCGCTATTCAACCGTCTGGGGCTGACCACCCAGATCCCCAGAACGGTCACCGTTGCCATTGAAGGAGGGCGTGGGCAAAAAGATTACGGGACGATTCGTATCAAGACTGTCCCCAGCCGTTTCCCTGTCCGTGAAGCCGATGTACCGCTTTTTGAGTGCCTTGATGTGCTGAGGGAGATCAAGTCCATTCTGGATACCGATTTCAACCAGGTACTTCTGACAATGAAGGGCAGGATTTTCAGCTTGAGCGACACGGAGCGTACACGGCTTGTGGAGTTGGC
>JBFXIU010000162.1:0-7603 GCA_050175615.1 Porticoccaceae bacterium
CACAGCTGCATTTAATGGCATTGCCGCTGTTGATGCCGGCAGGGGCGTTTACTGGATTACCCAGGCCTACAAAGGTTATGTCGGTCGAGCTCTTGGCGGCTGGATTGGCGCAACGCTTATTTATATGCTGTTGATTATTGTGTTGAGTCTGGTGCCCTTGTTGGGCAGTTTGGCAACCATGCTGCTGGCGCCGGTATTGGTTGGCGGGTTTATGCTTGGCGCCAAAGCCCAGGACAAGGGCGAGAACTTTGCTCTGAACCACCTTTTCAGTGCCTTCAGTCAGAATTCGGGGCAGCTGATGTTGGTCGGACTGCTCTATATGGCGGGTGCCTTTGCTGTTGGTATTCTCGCGGTGATTCTCTTTGGCGGCGCTTTTCTGTCTTTTGGCGCCCTTGCCTCGAACCCTGAATCCTTTTCCTCGCTGGCCAGTAGTACCGGCTTTTTTCTTCTCCCGTTACTGCTTGTTATGCTCCTGGTAATCCCTTTGGCGATGGCCTATTGGTTTGCCCCGGCGCTGATTGTATTGTCGGGTTTGCCGGCAACCACGGCGATGGCACAAAGCTTTAAGGGCTGCCTGAAAAATATACTGCCTTTTTTGGTGTACGGCATTGTGGCTGCGGTATTGGCGATCATCGCCGCAATCCCGCTCTTTCTTGGCTTTTTGATCCTGGTGCCGGTATTGACGGCATCCATGTATGTGGCCTGGAAGGATATATTTGGTCAATCCTGATGGCGGGTCAGGGGCAGGGGTAAGCGTCCTGAAAAGCAAAAAACATCAGTGATACCGCATCCTTGTCCAACAGATTTGGATTGGCGCGAAGATAATTGACGACGATCCTTGCGCCCTCCGCATTGCTAACAGTGGTTTTGGGTGGGCAAAACAGGGCTCTCTGATTCGCTTGTGCGCTGTATATCGCATTCAGCCCCAGCATGCCGTTGACCATGCCCATGCAAAAGGAAGCGCCGACGCTGCTGTCGTCGAGAACACCGGTCTCGGCAAACTGGATAATTTCACTGCATTCTTCCAGTAGTGTGGCGCCGCCAGAGCAGAAACCCTGGCTGCTGACAGCAAGTAAGGTGGCCGCCAGGCCGTTGCATAGAGTGCGCATAGATGGTCTCGCTATGGATCGTTGTGGTGGACGCCGCCAGGCTCTGGCTGTCGTCGGGCTGGTGCCGAAAAGGGGATTATGCCAGTATGTGGGTCTGTCCAGCCAGTTCAGGCCAGTCACTTCAGGGTAGTTGTTGCCAGATGGAAATCAAGGTTATTACCTACAACATTCATAAAGGCTTTAATACGGGCAATCAGCGTTTTGTCCTCAGCCAGATTCGCGATCTGCTTGAACAAGAACACGCCGATATTGTGTTCTTGCAGGAAGTTCACGGCGCCACGAGCAGGCGCAAAAACAAGCTGGGAACCTTTCCCGATATTCCCCACTTTGAGTATCTGGCCGATAAGTTGTGGCCCCACTATGCCTACGGTAAAAATGCGATTTACCGAAAAGGCCATCATGGCAATGCCATTCTCAGCAAATACCCCTTCCGTTTCTGGGAAAATATCGATATCTCTAACCACCGCCTGGCCAGTCGCAGTATTCTCCACGGTGTTGTTGAGCTGCCGGGGGGCGTTCCTTTGCACACCCTCTGCGTTCATATGGGGCTGTTCCAGTCAGAGCGCACCCGCCAGCTGGATACGCTCATCGAGCGCATCGAAAGTCATGTGCCCCACGAGGAGCCGCTGCTGATCGCCGGCGATTTCAATGATTGGAAGCGGGTTGCGGAGCTACATTTTGAGGAAGATCTCGACGTTCGCGAATTGTTTGAAGTGTTAACCGGACGCCACGCGCTCACCTATCCGGTGTGGTTGCCGATTCTGCCCATGGACAGAATATATTTTCGCGGTATCGAGCCCCTGTCCTGCGCCTGCCTCGACAGCGGCGCCTGGCGCAAACTCTCGGATCATGCAGCATTGAGCGGAGTTTATCGCTGCTGTTGATTGCGTTCGAAGTAGCGTTTGCGGAAAAAGTGGCGGCGAAAAAACCGGGGGTTGCGGGCAATGAACTTGCGAATCCAGCGATCGATAAAAATACTTTCCCCCTTGACCATGTACCACCAGCCCAGTGTGCTGATGATCAATGCGCCCAGGGTGTCGACAATAAGATCAAACATGGTGTCGGTAAGCCCGCTGGCGTCGCCGAGCATGGGTTTTTGCATGTTGGTGGCAAATAATTTGTCCATGGCGAATTCAAAAATCTCCCACAGGGCGCCGATGGCCACCGCGAAGAGGAAGGCAAAAAAAGCGACAAAGCGCGGGGTCAGGTCGATTTCGACATGGTCATTCTCATTGAGCAGATAGACCAGCAAAAATCCGAGAATGCCCAACAACAGCCCGGAGCTGCCGTGGAGGGCTATATCCCACCACCAGATCTTTTCGTAATAGCTGTGGATTTCACCGAGGAACAGAGAGGCGAAAACAAAGATAACCGCCAGAATCTGAAACTCCGCCGGAATATGGATTTGATACTGTCGACCCAGAATAAACGGAATCAGGGTGACGGTAATAATGCCGATAATGAGAAAAGAGTGTATCCACAGGCCGTTGTAAAGGGTGGCCGCCAGCTCAGCGCACATAATCACCAGCAAAGTCGCCACCAGAATTCGGTGAATACGCGAAGGTAAATTGTCCATCAGGTTTTGTCCCCTCTATACGGGTCTGTTGACACTAATTGGTTCTATCCACGCCAAGGAAGGTTATAATTCGTCCCTGTTTGATGTTGAGATACGCCTTTGACTTCCTTTTCCGACCTCGGTTTGCATGCCCGCCTGTTAGATATTCTCAGTCAGCAGCAGCTTGATTCCCCCTCTGACGTACAGCTGGCCACTATACCACTGGTGCTCAATGGCCGTGATGCCCTGGTTTGCGCAGAAACCGGCAGCGGCAAAACCTTTGCCTACCTGTTGCCCGTACTTCACCAGCTGCTGTCGGACAAAAGCCTGCTGTCCCGCAGCAGCCCCTATTGCTTGATACTGTTGCCTACGCGGGAGCTGGCCGACCAGGTTTTTAAGCAGTGCAACCTGCTCTGCGAATCCTCAGATATTCGTGCTGCATTGATTTCCGGTGGTCAGGAGTTTCGCTATCAGGCGGCGTTGCTGCGCAGAAATCCTGAAATCATTGTCGCGACACCGGGGCGCCTCACCGAGCACCTCGCCAGCAAAACCCTGGATGTGACTGCGACGCGATGTCTGGTGCTGGATGAAGCTGATCGTATGCTCGATATGGGCTTCAGGGAAGAAGTCCTCGCCATTGCCAGTGGAATTCGCGAACAGCGCCAGAGCCTGATGCTGTCAGCCACCCTGAAGCACCGCGGCATAGCCTCAGTGGCTGCCAACATTCTTGAAAACCCTGAGAAAGTCTTGCTGTCTTCGGCGCGCCAGGTAAATAAGGACATTCGCCTGCAAATGATCCTGGCGGACGATTCCGCCCACAAAATGCGCCTGCTGACCTGGTTGCTCGCCAATGAAAGCTATGGCCGTGCCCTGGTGTTTGTGAAAACCCGCGACACCAGCGACCAGGTGGCGATGGAGCTGAGGCGCCACAATCATCGCACCAATTTTCTTCACGGCGAAATTACCCAGGATGCCCGCAGAAAAATCATGGCAGGATTTCGCGAGGGTAAATTCACCGTTCTTGTGGCCACGGATCTCGCTGCTCGCGGCCTGGATGTCTCTGATCTCGAACTGGTGATTAATTTTGATATGGCTCATTCCGGTGAAGAGTTTGTCCATCGCGCCGGTCGCACCGGTCGAGCGGGGCAGGCGGGGCTAGTGATTTCTCTGGTCGCCCCCCAGGAGTGGAACCTGGCCGCCAGTATTCAACGCTATCTGGATGTCAGCTTTGAGCGCCGCAAAATTTCCGGGCTGGAAGGCGCCTACAGGGGGCCCAAAAAGGTCAAGGCGTCGGGAAAGGCCGCCGGCACTAAAAAGAAAAAGAAAACCGCTGACAACAAAGCTTCAGGAAAGACCGCCGTTGCTCGAGGTAAAGGTAAGTCGCCAAAAGCCGATGTTGGTAAACACAGGGTGGTGAAATCAAAGCCGCGCTCTGCCGCCGGCACTGGTAAAGAAAAAAGTCAGCGAACAGCTGACAGCGGCAGTCCAGCTGAAAAACAGGGTTTTTCGCCCCTCAAGAGACCTAAAATCTGAAAACGGGCAGCGTCTCCATAGGCGCTCTATATCAGTCATCCGCCATCTCAACCTTCTGCTGTTCAGGCGTGAGCGCCTGGTTTTTTTCCCAGAGTTTGAACTGGTCGAGCTCTTCACTGATGGCCTTCACTGTCCAGGTGAGAATGGCGACGTCATCGAAATAACCCATGGCGAGGAGGAAATCGGGAATCAGGTCGATGGGTGTGACAAAGTAAATAATACTGGCTACCACCAGAACCAGGTTGCTCCAGGATATGCTGCGATACTCCCCTGTGCTGTAGGCCTTGGCCAGTCTGAAGAGAGAGAGCAGACTGTCCTTGGTTTCGCCTATGGAGCCTTTATCGAGCTTTTTCGCTTTGTTGGTGGCTTCACGCACCAGTCTGGAGAGTTTTTCAGGTTTTTTTAGCACTTTCGCGGCTTTTGCCATCGCGCCTCTATAAGAAGAGCTGGCTCTGACGCGCTTGGGGTTTATCTTGGTGGTTTGTTTACAGGGTGGAGAGGCTTCGCCAGTATTCATGGTTCATGGATTGCCGGAGGCAATCGTCATTATTGTCGAAGCCTAGACACTACACCAGCCAAAGTTTGGCTGTCTAGTGCTGAGCGGTTGAGAAAATTCCGCTATTGGCAGTAGAGAGTGATTGTGCTCAAATGCCGCAGGGAATAAAGCCGGATTTAGCTGGTTTTACGTCTAATGCTATTTTGGTTATGATCGTCACGGAGGGCGCCCCTTATGATGGTCAACCCTGTTCTGACATTAAAGAAGTCAACTTAATCAAGGAGAATACAGTGACTCTATCGAAAAAAATGCTCGCCAGTTTTATATTTTTTTGCGCCAGTAATGCCGTGGCGCAAAATCCTGCAGGCATGGATGAAGCCCAGCTTCAGGGGATGTTGCAAGGCGCGGCACAAATGGCGGCCTGTTTTCAAAATCTTGACCAGGACAAACTCAACGCCCTTGCCGAGGAGGGCAAAGGTATGCAAGCTGAGCTGAAACAGCTTTGCGCTGCTGGCGAGCGCGACCAGGCTCAGGCCAAAGCTATGGAGTACGGCCTTAAATTTATGAACTCTGATGAGTTCAAACAGTTGCAGCAATGTGGTGAAATGGCCAAGCAAATGATGCCGCAGATGCCGGATTACGCTAAGTATGCTGACCCGAATTCTGAAGAAAACGCCAATCGCCATGTCTGTGATGAACTATAGTGCTATTGTTGTTCTCAGCGCTGGGTTTCGGCCATAGGGTTCTTTAACGGGATGTTTAATGAGGGACACAATGATGAAAAAAACAACTGCGGCACTGCTGATATCCATGTTGGTGGCAGCACCTGGGGTTAACGCGACTGAACCTGTGAAGGGCGGCGCCTCCGATATGAGCGTTACCGGTGGTGTTGGCGGCGCCAATTCCCAGGGCGGCGCCGGGGATCTGGAGTATTGCCCGGAAACCCTGGGAACCCTGGCGGTGGAGGAAGATCAGCAGGCCCACTGGTACTCCATTTACTACAGCCGCTATCCCCAGCTCGGCAGTACAGTGCCTGTATTGAGAATGATGATCCAGCAATCCAACTGCTTTGTTGTGGTGGAGCGTGGACGCGCCATGAACAACCTGATGCAGGAGCGCGCCCTGGAAGACTCTGGCGAGCTGCGCTCAGGAAGCAACTTTGGCAGGGGGCAAATGGTGTCTGCTGATTACACCATGAGTCCGAGTATCCAGTTCTCTGAAAAAGGCACTGGCGGTATTGGTGGCGCCATTGGCGGATTTTTCGGTGACAAGGGGCGGCTGATCGGCGGTCTTGCTGGAGGCCTGAAGAAAAATGAAGCGGCAACCACGCTCTTGCTGATTGATAACCGCTCATCGGTACAGATTTCTGCGGCCGTGGGCAGTGCCAAAAATATGGATTTCAGTCTTGGCGGCGCCGTTTTTGGTGGCAGCGGTGGTGGCGCTGCCGGTGGTTTCACCAATACTCCCGAAGGCAAAGTCATCATTGCGGCGTTTGCAGACTCCTATAACCAGATGATTCGCGCTCTGCGCAATTACCGTGCTCAGACTGTTGAAGGGGGGCTGGGTAAAGGTGGCCGCCTGGGTGTGGGCGAGTGACAGGCCTGCTGGCAGCCTGTTTATAGTCTTTGACCACTGACAGGTTGCCTAACGGCGGATACTGGAGTTTTTATGATGTGGCGGTTTGGGGGGGATGCCCCGAACCGCTTTTTTGTTTGGGTTGCTATAGGACAGTTTGAAATTAATGAAAGTAGAAAAAAACAAGGTGGCATATTTTCACTACACATTGACCGACCTTGATGGGGGTTTTACTGAAACCTCCGCCAAGTCAGAGCCGGTGGCTTTTCTGGTGGGGCACGGCAATATTATGCCCGCCCTTGAAGCTGCTCTCAGTGGCGCCGAAGCCGGTGACGAGGTTGAAGTCACTCTGGAACCCAGGGATGCCTATGGTGAAAGGCGGCCAAACGCCATTCAGCGGGTACCCATCAAGCACCTGCTTGATAAAGGCAAATTGGTTCCCGGCAAGGTGGTCAAGGTCAGCACGACGGAGGGCGCCCGTGATGCAACCGTTGTCAAAGTAGGGCGGTTTAATGTGGATGTGGACACCAATCACCCTCTTGCCGGCAAGGCGTTGAAATTTCAAGTTAAGATCACCGAAATTCGCGATGCCAGTGCCGAGGAAATCGCCCACGGCCATGCCCATGGCGCCGGCGGTCATCACCATTAGTCCGGAAATTGCCCCTGCCGAAATTCCCGGTTGCCTGGGTTGAGGCGATTGCAGTACTATTCGCAATCGCTTTACTCTCGGATTAAGCTTGGCATCAGCGAGCAGGTTGCTTGCTGTAGACCCTTACCCCGGCAGCGACTGATATGCTTCATAACGTGGCGGAATCCCAATGTTTGATAGAAAACGTTCAAAAAACGTCCCAGAACCTCAAGTTAAACCCCCTGTGGCTGAAACGCCCAAACCGGCTCCTCAGACCACGCCAACAACGAGAACAACTGCCATGATAGGATCAACTGTGAAAATCCTTGGTGAGATCATCAGTGACGAAAATCTGTTTATTGAGGGTGAAGTTGAAGGAACCATCACTCTTAAGGACAATGAACTGACAATTGGCCCCTCCGGGCGCATTCATGCCAACATCAATGCCAAAAATATCAAGATTGATGGCCTTGTTGACGGCGATATCGTCGCCAAGGAAAAAGTGGTTATTTCCAAATCGGGGAATGTGCGCGGCAATATCGTGGCTCCCAGAGTGATCCTTGAGGATGGCGGCAGGTTCTAGGGCAATATCGATATGGGGCCGGCGGTGGGCAGCGCCGGTGAATTGCCTTTGGGTGAGTTTGCCGCTGTCGCCAAGGCGAGCCGCAATCTGGCTGATCAGCCCCAGGCCGTTGGCGAGTCATCCA
>JBFXIU010000163.1:0-7542 GCA_050175615.1 Porticoccaceae bacterium
CCGTCGCCACCATACTCGAAAAAATACACTAAAAAGAACAGACACTTCTATGACTAAACCCGTAAATTTCGAGACCATTTTTTACCAGTCAGTTGCCGATGGCGTAGTACTTCTGACCCTGAATCGACCTAATTTCGGCAATGGCGTTGTGCCGCAAATGGCAAAAGATTTGGCGATGGCGTTGTCACAAATAGAAGACGACAACCGCAATCGGGTGTTAATTCTAACTGGCGCCGGCAAGCAGTTTTGCGCTGGCGCTGATCTGTATGCGTTCAAAGACTACCTAGAAAACGAACTTGCAGAAACCGAGGAGCCTTTTAATGCGCGGTTATTGTTTCCTATTACCCAGAAGTTGGTTTCCTGCCGTTTGCCGGTGATTGCCGCTGTCAATGGCGGGGCGACCGCTGGCGGCTTTGACCTCGCCCTGGCTTGCGACCTGCGCCTGGCATCGACACGGGCAAAATTTGGTGAAACCTACATTAAATTAGGATTAAATCCGGGTAATGGCGGTACCTATTTTTTGCCCAGATTAGTGGGTTCGGGGCTCGCAGCAGAGCTGGCATTAACCGGAGATCTCGTGGATGCACAGCGCGCTCTGGATATGGGTCTGGTAAACCGTATCGCTGAACCAGACGAGCTTATTCCCCAAGCTGTTGAATTGGCAGAACGAATTGCCCGCTATCCTCGCCTGGCGCTGGAAGCGACAAAACAACAATTGCGTCAGAGTTGGCATATGGATCTCATCAGTTCCATGAATGCAAGCTTTTGGGGAGTTGCCACCATGACAAGAACGGGTGACCTCAAAGAAGGAATTAATGCCGCCATCGAAAAGCGGACGCCTGTCTATAATCAAAAAGATAAAAAGTTGTGACCAGCGATGTTCTGGTTATTGACGCACTTATTTTATCCACTTGTCCGGCCAATATTTGATAGACAGTCGCTATGTTTTCCCAAACCTACAAAAATTTAAATATTATTGATTTGAGTACCAATATCGCCGGCCCCCTTGCGGCCATGACACTGGGTGATATGGGTGCGGACGTTATTAAAGTTGAGCGTGCGCCGGGCGGTGATGATACTCGCCAGCTGACACCAACCTGGGAAGGTGTTTCCACTGTGTATCTCTCGGTCAATCGCAATAAACGCAGCTTGCTCCTCGATTTTAAAAAATCGGAGGATATAAGGACGCTGAAAAAACTGATTGCCAAGGCCGATGTGGTTATCGAAAGCTTTCCTCCAGGGCTTGGCGCTAAACTGGGCTTGTCTTTTGACGAATTAAAACTAATCAACGCAGACATTATCCTCTGCTCCATATCTGCTTTTGGTGATGGCGAAATAGGCGCGAAGAAACCCGGTTATGACGCTCTGGTGCAGGCAGTTTCAGGAATGATGAGTTTTACCGGGCACAAAGGACAGGAGCCGGTGCGGATTGCCCCTTCTGTTCTTGATATAAGCACAGGAATGTGGGCGGCAATGTCGATCATGGCTGCAGCCAAAAACCGCGATAATGGCGAGGGCGCACAACATATACGCTCAGCATTGATAGATTCTGCATTTCTGCTGATGTGCCACCAAGTAGCCGGGTTTAAAGCCACCGGGATTGACCCGGAAAAGCTCGGCTCAGGTGCGCCCAGTGCTGTTCCCTACAGGGTTTATTCTGCATCAGACGGCAGTTTTATGCTGGCAACAGCCAGTGATCCTCAGTTTGTCAGGCTTTGCAATGCTCTGGATATCAGCGAGCTTGCCACGGATCCCCGCTTTGAATCTATGAACAACAGAATTAAACACAGGGATCAGATCGATGGGGTTCTCGAGAATAAATTCAGCCAGCGCCCAGTTGTCCACTGGCTATCTTTTCTCGCTGAGCAAGGTTTGTCTGTGGGGCCTGTAAACTCGGTTTCGTCGGCGCTGGAAATGGATGTTATTAAAGAGCGTGGTCTTTTTCACAACCCGGAAGCCAATGGCTGGAACTCAGGGATGCCACTTATACGGTCACCCTTTGATCTTGATGGCAGCGGTTGGCACAGGCCGCCGCCGGCTCTCGGGGAGCATACAGAAGAAATATTGAAAGACTTGATATAAAGCTATTATTAACCAGGCTTTGATTCATGTCGGTTTAATAATTTATTGTTTGAAAATCTACAAAACTATTTTTCATATCGCTTAGGATGATTTTTATTGTCTTAGTTGCAATGCTTCCAGACATTCGATTGCTGTTATAAATTTTTCCCGCACCTTGCTCCTTTCTTTGCCGCGCTCTTGCTCCATAGTGTCGAGTTGTTGCCATTGCTGAAAACTTATTGGTGAATTCTTTAGTAAATTTTTAATCCCAGAAAAACAGAGTTTTTCATCAAGGTCTTGGTTCGCTAAATCCGCCAGCAGGGTGGCGACAGTTTCCTGTGCACAGGGTTTGTTTGTTCCTATAATTCCTGTGGGGCCGCGTTTGATCCATCCCGCAGTGTAGAGGTTATTGTCACCGATAACTTTGCCGAAAGTGTTTGGATAAGTGGATTTTTGCTGGTCAAAATCGATTCCTGGAATACTGTGGCCTCGATAGCCAATACTGAAAAATACCGCGCCACAAGGCAGTATTTCACTGTCATCGCTTTGCGTTGCCTGCTGTTGGTAAGGGGCTCCGGAAAGCACATTTTTTGCCAGCCTAATAGCGATAACATGGTCATTGCCTATCACTTCTAGAGGGTTTTTGAGGAAGTGGAAAATCAGTTTCTTTTGTGCGCCTTTTGGTTTTTTATCGGCATAAGCGCATAAAAGCTCAATATTTTTTGCCGCAATAAAGTTTTTCTTGTCGGCGATTTCCTCGGCGCTTGCCGGATTCAATTTCATATCCTCTTGGTTGACGATGACATCAACGCCATCTATTTCTCCCAATTCACGCAATTCCTGGTTAGTAAACTTGGCTTGTGCCGGGCCGCGGCGGCCAATAACATGAATTTCCTCGATATGACTTGTGCTGAGAATTTCGATCGCTTGGGATGTAATATCACTGGCCGCGAGCTCAGGCACTGGCTTGGCGAGAATCCGGGCTACATCAATGGAAACATTGCCATGACCTATAATGGCGATAGCTTTGCATGACAGGTCTACAGCCAGGTTTTGAAAATCCGGGTGGCCGTTATACCAGCCGACAAATTCTGTGGCGGTATAACATCCCTTGAAATTTTCTCCGGGGATTCCCGGTTTTCTGCCCAGGCTGGCGCCGTGGCAGAGAATCACTGCGTGGTAATTTTTCTGTAGATCTGCAATGGTTATATCTTTTCCTACTTCCACATTGCCGTAAAAATTAAAGCCAGGTTTTTGAGCTGTTTTCTCAAACATTCGCGCAGAGAGTTTGAGTTTTTGATGATCTGGAGCGACGCCATAGCGTACCAGACCAAAGGGTACGGCCAGTTTTTCAAACATATCCACGTCAATATTATGGTTAAGCAGTTCTTCTGCGGCATAGAAGCCACTCGGTCCCGAGCCGACAATGGCGACCTTTTTTTGCTTGTTATGATCAGTCATAGAAATCTTGTTCTCTCTTTTTTATGGGCTGTCACGGCTGAAAATGCAATCTTTAATTTTTACAGGCCTAAGGATTGTCTTTTTTCTTCCGCCGTGGGTAGCGGTTCCTGCTTGCTGTTAATAACCGGCAGTGTTGGCGCCCTCTGGGCATTAATTGCAACCCATTCCATCAGCTCTTCTTCCATATCGTATATTGACTTGATGGCCTGAACCGGACATGCGGGTACGCAGGCGGAACAGTCAATACATTCATTGGGGTCTATGTAAAGCATATCGTCGTCGCCGTGAAAACAATCGACCGGACAGGTGGCCACACAGTCGGTAAAGCGGCAGCGTTGGCAATTGCCTGTTACAACATGGGTCATTAATTACCTCCAAATCAAAATTCTGAAAAGTGTTGCATTGCCGGTTTATCGGCAAAATAGCTGCCAACCAGTTTTCCAAATTCGCCAAATCCTGGGGTTTTTGTGAATTCTGTATGATCATTTACTGATTGCCATTGAATCAATAAAAGAAAAGTGTCAGGGCTCTCAATGCCCCTATGAATTTTTACATCGATGACGCCAGTTGCTGCTGAGAGGATGCGTTTTCCTTCGGCCATTGCCGCCATAAATTCCTGAGTATTTTCTGGTGTAATGTTGATAAGTACATGTTCTGTAACCATGAGATCATCCTGTTTTTTGCAGTAGGTTATTTTTTTCAATTAATTCCACCAGTTTGAATTTCTGTGGCCGCCCGGTGGCTGTGGTGGGAATATCGCCTTCTTTCATGAAAAGATAATATTTGGGTACTTTAAATTTTGCCAGATGCTCGGCACAGTACTGTTTTACCGCCTCGGCATCTGGGGGTGTTGTTGCCGAGCTGATGATACAGGCGCAGCCTACTTCCCCCATTTTTGGGTCGGGGAGACCGACGACAACAGCCTGCTTTATCTGTGGATGTTTGTTGAGAGTGTGTTCAATTTCCGTTGGCATCACCATCTCTCCACCGCACCTGTAAGTTTCCTTGATGCGGCCGGTAAGTTTCAGGTAGCCCTCAGCGCTGATGGTGCCGACATCGCCAGTGTGCAGCCAGCCCTTTGAGTCTATGGCCGCGCTGGTTTCTTCGGGTTTTTTATAATAGCCTTTGGTGACGATGAGTCCTTTAACCACCAATTCTCCCGGTTGTCCATAAGGCAATGTTTTGCCGGTTGCGGGATCTATTGCTTTATAGATGGCGAGAACACCGTCGAGATTGGGATCGCCTGCCGCGCCGGCATTTTTCAGCTTGCCATTGGTGGTGAGGAGAAAGTTGTCGTTTCCTTCGGGAAAGGTACAGGTTGTTGATGCGGTGGTTTCCGACATGCCGTAGGCGGTGATGATTTCCCGTGCGCCAAGAATATCCCGTATTTCCTGCCATATTCCCGGCGGTGAGTGGCCGCCGGAATTAAACATGATCACCAGACTGGAGCCGTCGAAGCCTCTGGTTTTGGCAATTTCCAGCAGTTTTTGCGTCATCATCGGCACGGCAATAATTTCTGTGGCTCGGTGTTTCTCCGCGTCATCGAGCATTTTTTCCGGCTCAAAACAGAGGTGAGGAATAATAGCGCCGCCGACAAACGTGCTGGCGACCATACATTCGACATAACCAAACACATGGTACATGGGCAGCGAAAACAGAATGCGCCAGTCTTCCTGAAAAGCGCTTGTGTACGCTGAAGCGTAGGCGGCACGAAGAATCATATCGTGTTCGAGCATCACGCCTTTAGGTGTACCTGTGGTGCCCGAGGTATAAATAATATCGGAATTGCTGTGGGCGAAGTCGAGTTTTTCGATGGCTGCCAGGTTTTGAAAATCGCTTTCTTCTCCCAGTTTTTCCAGAGCCTTGAGCTCGAAAAAATCCCTGTTTTTCTTTCCAGTGGGAAATACGACGATATGCTCTATTTGGGCGAATTTTTTGCCGGGCAGATTTTTCTGCCATTCAGGCATCAATATATCCAGATCGTCAAGGTAGTTGCGATCGCCAAACTGATCCATGGTAATCAGCATGCGGGCGTCGGACTGTTGAAAAATATAAGCCAGCTCCTGCCGTTTCAGCAGGTAATTGATGGGCACCGCCACAGCGCCGATCCGGGCGATGGCAAATTTTAACGCGACATATTCAGGGTAGTTGGCCATGATGAGGGCGATGTGATCGCCGGGTCTGATACCGAGATGCAACAACCCTGCGGCCAGGCGTCTGGATGTATCCCTGACCTTGTTGTAGCTATAGGTGTTGGCTTCATTAATGATAAAAGGTTTGTCGCCATAACGTTCGCACATGGCGTCGAGATGCTGCGCTAGCGTACGCGCCTGCCAGTGTGAAAACTGCCCGTCCAGATTGCGGCGTCTGGTCGCCGGATCGGGAATTGAATTCCCGGTTATTGGGTGTGGAGTCGCGGCCATATTATTCTCTATGTTGACAAAAACAAACATTTGTTATAGTTTAATTAGGGCTTGCAATCATGTCAATAAACATCATCATCGTTGCCGATCTGGATTGCGATTTTTTTCAAAAATAAGAGGTTTTAGAGGCACTATGGATTTCCAATTTACCGATGAACAAAGAATCTGGCGGGATATGCTCAATAACTTCATGGAGAAAGAAGTTGGCAGGGAGTACACCAGAGAGCATGATCAATCCAGGGTGTTTCCCCATGAGGTCTACAAAAAAATGGCGGATCAGGGCTGGCTCGGGCTGCTGGCTCCCGAAGACATGGGTGGCATGGCCTGCGATCCGGTGATGTTCGCAATTTTTTGTGAGGCCATCGGCAAATATAGTCTGGATACAGCAGCCTGCATTATGACCTCCATGTTTACCGCGCTGAATATCATCCACCACGGCACGGAAGAGCAAAAGCAGCGCTATATTCCCGCCTATATGCGCGGCGAGCAAAAATTCGCCATCTCCATCAGCGAGCCCCAGTCCGGTTCCGACGCTGCTGCGGCGCGTACCAAGGCCACCCTGGATGGCGATGAGTGGGTGCTTAATGGCAACAAAGTTTGGTGTTCCGGCGCCCATCTTCCGGATACGCTTATTATCCTTCTGGCTCGAACCAGCCCTGATCGTTACAACGGCCTCAGCCTTTTTCTGGTGCCCAACGACACTCCAGGGCTGGACATCAAAAAAATGGACACCATTGTCCGCAAAAGCCTGGGCACCACAGAATTCTTCCTTGATGACGTGCGTATTCCCAAAGCCAATTTGCTCGGTGAAATCGGCAAGGCCTGGCAATACATTGGCGAGCACCTGGAGCTGGAGCGTCTCAGTATCGCCGCATCCCAGGTGGGCAATGCCCAGACGGCCCTTGACGACACCATCAATTACACCAAAAACCGCGATGCCTTTGGCAAGCCGCTGTCCAGCTTTCAGGTTCTCAAACACCGTATGGCGGAGAACGCCATTGAAATCGAAGCTGCGCGCTGGATGGTTTATGCAGCAGCCACCAAGATTGCCCGCGGTGAAAGAGCCGTCAAGGAAGTTTCCATGGCCAAGGTTTTTGCTGCCGACGTGCTATTCAAAACTGCTTTTAACGGCATGCAGGCGCTGGGCGGTTATGCGCAGTTACCCGAATACGATATGGAGCGCTATTTTCGCGAAGCCAAGCACGGCATGGTGGGTGGCGGCACTCGAGAAATACAGTGCAGCATTATTGCCAAAGAGCTGGGTATTTAACCCGTCGCTAAGGGTTACTCTCCTTCCAGGCTGGTTGGCAACCACAGCCAGCCTGACTTTTTCGTCGCCAGAGAGTCCGGCGCAAAGCATCAAACCTTTTAGGTCGTAACCCCTCCTTGGTGTAAAATGTCGCTTTTGATTTGTTGAAGCGGTTATGTCTGAGAAAAAAGTTCCAAGTGTAGGCTTTATCAGCCTGGGTTGCCCCAAGGCGTTGGTGGATTCAGAGCGCATTCTCTCCCAGTTGCGTCTCGACGGTTACGATGTGGTGCCGAGCTATGAAGACGCCGATGTGGTGGTCGTCAACACCTGCGGTTTTCTCGACAGCGC
>JBFXIU010000164.1:0-7515 GCA_050175615.1 Porticoccaceae bacterium
TCTGGCCAGACCAGGCCACCTCGTAGACTTGTTCATGGGTATTGCCGGAGGCATCCAGCCAACCTTTGATAATCTGGATGCGGTCCAAATTGGCGCTGAAGGGGTCTCTGGCGGCGGCAACAATAAACCGGGGTGCTTCGTCTGTGGTTCGGGGAGGGAGGTCGCCGCCCATGGGCACGCCGTTGGCGTAACCAATCTCGGCAAGTTGGGGGGATGTAGCATGCTCTTTGGTGTAATCCCAGCCGCCAAAGAAACGCAGGGTTATTCGTGGCCCGGTTGTTGCGTACACTTCCTTGCGGGCGAGGGCATCAAAAAGAGCCTCCCTGGTATTTTCGTGCGCCCAAACCCCGGCATAACCAGAGGCGGCCATTTCCCAGGCCACCATTTTTACCTCCCCCAGTTGGGCTATAAGGTGTTCCCAACGATTGGGCTGGGGTTCTGTGCCAGAATGCTTGCCAAAGAAATTTTCCTCCTCTGCGGTGGCCAGTCCCGTATGGCTGTCGGTGGAACCGACCATCCCGAATTTGTACGGGTTGGTTCCCAGGGTCTGTTGCAGCTTCAGGCCGTTCTTGAGAGCCTCCCGTGCGTATTCGTACTGGAGCATATTCGATTCTTTAAAGACGGGGCCCATATTGGATTTATCCCAAGTTTCGTAATCGGCAAACTCATCATTTGGCGATAAAAACGGATGGGCTTCACCATCGCCCTTGATCTGGGTGACCTCGTAGAGCGGTTCCCACTTGGCGCGGGCTTGGGCATAGGCGGCGGAAAGGGGTTCTCCAGTGGCGGGGTTGATTTCCACCGGAAACATGATGCCATTGGAGAGGTTGCCGTTGTGAGCCAGCGCCAGAATTTTACCCCCTGTCTGGGCTTCGAACTTTTCCATCCACTTCCACAGGTCTTCGGGGTTGAAGCTTTCTGTGGCCGTAAATGGCAGCATTTTGCGGGCAATGTCGGCGCCGTCGCGGTAGAGAATATTTCTATGCAGGTTATTGCCCGCTGCGGTTGAGGTCCATTCGTAGCCGATTATGGCGGTAAAGTTGCCCGGATCATTGAACTTGTCGGCGGTTTCCACATAGTCATCCCAAATGCTCTGGGTAAAACGTTTATCCATAAGCACTTCGGGCAGGCGACCCGTGGCGTAGTGATTGAAAATGTCGACATTGGCGGCGAGGGCGCTCTCCTTGCCAGCATTCATTCGTTGATGCCAGTCTCTGATTTTGGGGTCTTTCAGCAGTTCTGGGTCGCCAGTGATGATCTTATCCATTGCGCCCATGCCGTCGGAGTGATCGGCAACCACCAGCCAGTCCAGTGGCCGCGCAAGTTTTACGCGAACACCGTGGCTGGACGTGACTTCCTCGCCACGGGCAAATCTATAGGCTTCTGCTGGCCCCAGGGTCACACCGAAACCGCGGGCATCCATGGAATTTTTGGTGTGGAGGTGTGTATCACCCCAAAAAACCCGGTTGGGCAGCTGGTTTCCAGCGTGGGGTGAATAGTCGATTCCATTTTGATAACTGTTACTGACGGCCACTTTTTCCGCGCCAATGGTTTCAATCGTTAACAGTAGGCTGATGCTAAAAATAATAGATGCAGGTTTTATATTCATGGTGAATTTCTATTTTGTCCGTTGCTTATTGTTCGATCGCTGCAGAATTTACAGAGCTTTAAAAGGAGTGAACACAATTGAAAAAGTGTTTTGTCGATTCTATCCAACCCGGGCTTAAATTAACAAGCATAAAATTCGGATATGAATAATTGTCTGATTCTTTTCTTGAGGAATTTCCATTTTTGTTGGTGATGGAGATTATGGGAGTCTGTAGAGGAAGAAGAATCGGGAGTTTTTCCCATCGGTAATCTATTTTCAGTGAATGGGTGGCTGGTCGTTACTGCCGATTAAGGTTGAAAAAATGAGGTTATCTTAGTAGAATCGCATCTATGTATTAAACAAGCGAAAAGTAATGTTATTAACTATGTGTGTTGGTCAGGCCGCTGCGGTGATCTGATTTCATGAAATCAGCTTTAATTGGAGCCTTGTAATGAAATCCTATGTGATGGGAATTGACTTTGGGTCAACGACCGCAAAAACAGTGATTCTCGACCTCAAGGGCAATATTGTTGCTTCCTGCATCAGCTCCATGGGGGCGGTGAGTAATCATGGTGTCAAGGCTTCTGTCGAGGGCGCTTTAACGCAGGCAGGGCTCACTCAGGACGACATGGGGCGGACGGTTTCGACGGGTTATGGCCGCCGAATGCTCGATATTGCCGATAAAAACTTTACCGAGATTACCTGCCACGCCCGCGGCGCCCTGGCAATGGTTCCCGAGGCCAGGCTGGTGATTGATATCGGTGGTCAGGACAGCAAGGCCATCGCCATCGACAAAAAGGGGGGGGTGGGTCAGTTCGCCATGAATGATCGCTGCGCGGCGGGAACGGGCAAGTTTCTTGAAGTTCTCGCGCGTGCCATGGAAATACCTCTGGAGGAAATGGGCGCCCTCGCCATGGAAGCCAATCAGGATTTGAAAATATCCAGTATGTGCGCCACCTTTGCCGAAAGTGAGGTTATTTCCCTGTTGGCGGAAGGCCATACCAAGGCCGATGTTCTCGGCGCCGTTCACGCCTCGATTGCCAGCCGCACCAAGGGGCTTGCCAGCCGGGTGGGCACCAAGGAACCCATTGTGATGACAGGCGGCGTCGCAAAAAACCAGGCGGCGGTCTACTATTTAGAAAAGGCCTTTGGCGCCAAATTCATTCTGCCCAAAGACCCGCAGATTGCCGGGGCTTTGGGTGCCGCCATTCTGGCGCTGGATGACTACAGGGTTGAGCACAAAGCTGAACTGGACGTGCTCGACCAGGAGCTTGAGGAGCAGATGGGTGCAGGAGGCGCCTGTGCGCCACTGTGCAAAGGCGCCCCGCAAACTGCAGGAACTGGGCAGTAGGTGGAGGTGAAGGTGTTGGGCGCAACACATTCAGTCTGAGAGATGAGACGCAAGGCTGGTGATTGCGGTTTGGTGATGCCGCAATCGTAAATTGCAGGGTAAGTTGAAATTCAAATTTCGTGTGGACACAGAGTAGCAGGAGAGAATCATGAAAAACACAGCGGGAATTCATGCAAGCGACAAACGGGCAAATCGCCTCAAAGCGACCAAGCTGGGTGGCGAAATCGTCAATGACTATTGGTCAAATCTTTTCAGAGCCAAGGAAGAAGGTAAAAAGGTGGTCTGGTATAACGGCACCTATATTCCACCTTTCTTTCAAGCTCACGATCTGGCCTGGGTTCATGGTGAGGCCTGGTCTGCCTACCTGGCGGCCAAGCATTATGAGACAGCGGCACAACAGGCTGGCGAAGAGCGCGGCTATGACCGCGAACTCTGCTCCTATGCCCGCACCCATATTGGTCAGGCGTTGATAGACAAAAAGAATCTTGAAGAGGGCATTATCCCCGCGTCGGATCCCCGTGCCGACGCCATTCAGAGTTTGCCGGCGCCAGATATGTTTGTAAATGCTTACCCTTATTGCAGTTCGGGTCAGCAGTGGGATGATCTTATTTATCGCCTCTACGGCAAGCGTGTGCCCATCTACAACGTCAATATTCCTCTGTTGTGGGGCGGTAGGCCGGACGCGAATTATCTCTATGGGCAAGAATGGGAAGAACGTTCTGATTATGTTGCCAAGCAGCTTGTTGGCCTGACGGAGTTTCTTGAGCTCCACACCGGCCGCAAATATAACTGGGACAAGCTCAGCGAAGTCATGTCTTTTATTAAAAAGGCCGCAGAGTTAAGAATGGAGGCTATGGATCTCTGTACGGCCAAGCCATCCCCCGCCAGCTTTTTTGACTGGATTGTCAGCATTGCCCATGTCAATTTCCTGCCGGGCACCCAGGCCATTGTCGATTATTTCGAAGCGGTTAAAGCCGAAATCAAACAGCGTATAGTCGATGGCGAAGGTGCTGTGCCCAATGAAAAATACCGTTTGTTCTTTGACGGTATGATGAACTGGAACAAGGTGGGCTGGTTGGCCGATAAGTTTGCTGCTGTCGACGCCACGGTCGTTGCCGGTCGTTATACGCACATGTCATTTTGGCAGGAACCCGGCCTTGTTGACCTGGAAAACCCTGTCAGGGGTATGGCGCAAAATTACCTGATTTGTCCCAATAATCACGGTGCGCCAATCATGATTGGCGAAATTGAGAAAGTCTGTGACAAGTTTGATATTGACGGTGTTGTGTGCCACGCATCCAGAACCTGCCGCGGTATGACCAACAACCAGTTTTTGATTACCGAATCGGCGCAGCGTCACGGTCGCCAGGCAATGTTCTTTGAAGGGGATGTGGCGGATGAGTCCTTTTATAAGGATGAGCTGCTCAATACTCGTCTCGAAGCGATGATCGAAGCACTGGACGCCCAAAAACGTGGCTTGGCAGCTTGATAATCTATTCGTAGTTATCAAAAACTGGCGGCACCGCTGAACGAAAAGCACATGTACCCTGGATGGGGGGCTGTGCTTTTCGGTGCATCGCGATGTTGCCAAAATCTATTTGCAATCTTCATATAGCTGCGGCACCGTCGGGCTAATTTACACCAAAGGCATTGAAATTTATGGAAAATCAAGAAAAAACTCAGGCGCGGGAAATCAAAGACAGTTGCGTGCTGATCACGGGCGGCACTTCTGGCGTTGGCCTTGCCGCGGCTATGCAGTTTGTCGAAGCCGGCGCAAAGGGTATCGCTATTAACGGGCGCAATACAGAGCGCGGTGAAAAAGCGCGCCAGTCAATTCTCGACAAATATCCCGACGCCAAAGTGTTCTTCGTCGCGGGTGACTGCAATATAGCTGCACAAGCCACCCGCGTTTGTGAGCAGGCTCGAGAGAAAATGGGCAGCGTCGATGTGCTCGTCAATTCCACGGTTAGCCCCTATGGCCCCAAATTATTAAAAGATATTGCTGTCGATGAAATGGAAAACATTATTGTTCAGCAAATGATGGCGCAGCTCCTTACCAGTCGCATTGTTTACCCCTGGATGAGTGAAAATGGTGGCGGCGTGATTACTAATATCGCTTCGGATGCTGGGAAAGTGACAACCCCCGGAGAAACCGTTCTTGGCGCGGCCATGGCGGGCATCATTATGTTCTCCCGGACAATGGCGATGGAAGCCAAGCGCAACGGCGTTCGTGTCAATGTCCTGACGCCATCGATTATTGAGGGCACACTGACGAATTTGAGCGTGATGGATGACCCCTTTGGCTCCAAGCTTTTTGGCAAGGCCATTAAAATGGCGAGTCTGGGGGTATGTGTGCCCGACGATCTTGCCAACATGATTCTTTTTCTTGCCAGTCCGCAGGCATCCCGGCTGACCGGGCAGGCAATCAGTATCAATGGCGGCATTTCTGCTGCGTAATGGATATCAACAGCTATTACTGAAAAACAACATTGGGGGCATTATTTGTGCAACGTTTAGAAGGAAGGCGCGCGATTGTAACTGGGGCTGGTAGCGGTATTGGCCGGGCTTCTGCAATCCGTTTTGCCGCCGAGGGGGCGAGTGTCGTCGCCGTCGGGCGGACATTGGAAAATATTGAAGAGACAGTAAGCATTATTCGCCAGTCAGGGGGCGAGGCGAGTGCGTTCCAGGCGGATGCAACCGTTGAGGATGAGGTGGCTTCAGCGGTCAAGTTTTGCGTTGATACCTATGGTGGCCTGGAAGTGTTTTTTGCCAATGCCGGCAACACAGATCGTTTCGTGCCCCTGCTGGAGCAGGACGTCTCGGCCTGGGAGGAGCAATTTCGCGACAATGTCATCAGCTCTTTTTTGGCGGTCAAGCATGCCGGTCGCCATATGAAAGAAACGGGGTACGGTTCCATCATCCTGATGTCATCCACCGGATCCCTCCGCGCCAATGGCGGCACAGTGGCCTATAGCGCCTGCAAGGCGGCGGTCAACAGTCTGACCATGGGGGCGGCGAATGCTTTTTCTGGAACCTCTATTCGTGTCAACGCCGTGCTCCCCGGCCTTTGCGAAACCAAATTGACCAAAGCAACCTTTGACATGGCTCGTGCCAAGGGCAGTGAATCCAAGATCGGTCAGTTGACCACCTTGAAAAGACCTGGGCAGGTGGAGGAAATTGCCGGTGTTGCGGCGTTTCTTGCCAGCGATGACAGCTCTTATGTGGATGGCCAGTTGATTGCCGCTGATGGCGGTATTAGCAGTACACATCCCTATGGCCGTTTTGCCTGACAGGCCGGTCGCCACGAGTCCGGATCGGGTTCGTGGCGTATGGGAGGGCAGCTTTGGCTTGCAGATGGAGCTGTTTTTGATATTTTCTGTCGAGTCCCACTGTTGTAATGGACGGTCAGCTGGGTTTCGCCATTTTTGAAAGATTGTCTTTCAGGCGTGCCAGCACTTTTGTTGTTTGCTTTAACTCATCGATGCTGATGCCTTCAAACATTTCTTTATTGTGCTGAAGGACGACGCTTCGCATTGCCTTGCACACCTTATAGCCGTTGAGGGTAAGATGAACCATATTGATTCTGCGATCTGTAGGGTGTGGTCGCCTTTCCACCATGCCGCCGTTTTCAAGTCTGTCAATAAGGCCGCCCAGCGCCACCTTGCCTAGCCCCATCTTGTCAGCCAGCTCTGATTGTGTCAGTCCATCTGCTGTCGACAAATAGGCAAGAGCCCAGGCCTGGGAGCGGGTTATATTCAGCGGTTTGAAGAGTTCGTCCAGGACAAGCCTTCTTTTGCGAGCTGCATCATGGATGAGAAAGCCGAAGTGAATAATCCAGTCCTCATCCTCAACCAGTTGCTTGCCAGATAATGCTGACTCGTAGCCCAGAGAGTCTTTTGCCATCGTATAGTCTCGCTCTTTAGTAAAAAATGTCTTGCAGTTGCAATGGGTGGGATTTGGCTTGGACTACTGCGTAGGATTCGAAGTAAATATTCAAGCCCGCAAAAGGAGTGTTGTTTGCAATCCTTTATGTCCAATTAAACCAGAATTCATCAAATTATGTCATAGCGTATTATTAGTTGTAATGTACTATTCAATTCTATGGCGACATTGGTCGTGGTGCGCAAATAAAGAATCGCGTAGTCGAGAGTTCGCAGCCATTATAGGGTTCCCTGTTAGAACAATCTTCTCCTGAACAAATGTCTGCTTGCGCAGCCGTTTTTCAGATGCCAGTTTAGTGAATGATTGCCAATAAAGTCAACAAGTTAAATTCCTCAACAACTCGCATGAGAAATTGTTGGCAAGATTTTTAAATGGCCTTGTCTGGCTGGTTGTGCTGCGATAATAAAAGGTGAAGCAGTTTTGATGATAATTTATAAATAATTTCAATCTTGCCGGGGCAGGTGGTGATGTTGACATTGACAGATAAAGTGACTAGGCGTAAAGTATGCATGCTATATTAAATTGCATTCTCATACGCTCCTGCTTCGTGACGAGAGTGCCTGGATAAAACCGATCGACAGTTGATAAGGGATCGCTGGGTTGATTCGCGGTGCGAATACCCGCCCCGGCAAAT
>JBFXIU010000165.1:0-7479 GCA_050175615.1 Porticoccaceae bacterium
GCTCATGAGATTTGACAGGCCACCCTGTTCCCTACATACGTGGGGATGAACCGGCACCAACCTCTACACCATCGACCCCGACGATCTGTTCCCTACGTACGTGGGGATGAACCGGATATGAGCGACCGGGTGGGGGATTTCCTCTCCTGTTCCCTACATACGTGGGGATGAACCGCCCGCCTTACTGAGGTGTTGGTGCCGCCTGAACTGTTCCCTACATACGTGGGGATGAACCGAGATAAAAGCCCATTTTGCCCAATACCAATACCTGTTCCCTACATACGTGGGGATGAACCGTCAGAAGACAAGGCGCGGGAATTCGCCAAAGCCTGTTCCCTACATACGTGGGGATGAACCGAAAGGGTATGGAGGCCACAGTGTCGAACAACGCCTGTTCCCTACATACGTGGGGATGAACCGGACGAACATGGCCGCCCCCTGGGTGTGCGCCCCTGTTCCCTACATACGTGGGGATGAACCGCGGGCACCAAGCAGTTAACCCGCTTGCGCTTCCCTGTTCCCTACATACGTGGGGATGAACCGACGCCTTTGATCATGCATCCCCCATTCCCTGACTGTTCCCTACATACGTGGGGATGAACCGCTGACATAAAGTGGTGGCGGCACTTTGGTTATCTGTTCCCTACATACGTGGGGATGAACCGAGATTGCCAGGGAAGGCATTATTGTTTTTGAACTGTTCCCTACATACGTGGGGATGAACCGCTACCCACCCCGGAGACAATACTAAACTCACCCTCTTCCCTACATACGTGGGGATGAACCGGCGTGGATTTTGATGCAGCAATATCCGGTGTACTGTTCCCTACATACGTGGGGATGAACCGCGTTCTTATTCTTCAGGAGGTGAAATTGTTATCTGTTCCCTACATACGTGGGGATGAACCGGATCAGTTGTATTTGTACCGGCTATATCAACACTGTTCCCTACATACGTGGGGATGAACCGCCGCTGGGCAGCTCAGGCTGTGACCTTAGGTGCTGTTCCCTACATACGTGGGGATGAACCGCGCGTGATTCAGTGTTATTTTGACAGGAATCCCTGTTCCCTACATACGTGGGGATGAACCGTGCTCGACCACAACCCGCAGAGTGTGAGGCTCCTGTTCCCTACATACGTGGGGATGAACCGCCTACGATATTTTTCCCGCTAAATCCGCCGGTCTGTTCCCTACATACGTGGGGATGAACCAAAGCCCGCAGACCTACACCAGCGCCAACAACGCCTGTTCCCTACATACGTGGGGATGAACCGCTGCATCCTGGGCTGTGGGGTGTGGTCGATGACTGTTCCCTACATACGTGGGGATGAACCGGCAATGTGGCCGTTGGCGGCATCGTTAATGCCCTGTTCCCTACATACGTGGGGATGAACCGCCGCCCAGGGCGCGGGTGTGTCGGTCGAATCCCTGTTCCCTACATACGTGGGGATGAACCGTGGGCGGTGAGTCCTTTATTATTTTGCTGAGACTGTTCCCTACATACGTGGGGATGAACCGTCAGCCCCCGCAGTGACCGCCGATATTGTGCTCTGTTCCCTACATACGTGGGGATGAACCGTATCTATTCCCTTGCTTTTCATTTAATACCTACTGTTTGTCTGGCGTCAACTATCTTGACCGGTCATCCTAATTGTCGCCGAACATACTGTTCCCTACATACGTGGGGATGAACCGCTGTCACAGATACCATAGCTACCCATACTAATCTGTTCCCTACATACGTGGGGATGAACCGGGGTCGAGGCTGGGCAAACATCACCGGTTGTGCTGTTCCCTACATACGTGGGGATGAACCGGAAAAGGCAAGCGCATGACCGTACCCACCAGCCTGTTCCCTACATACGTGGGGATGAACCGCCTCTCTGGAGGTGATCAGCTCAACATCTTCACTGTTCCCTACATACGTGGGGATGAACCGGACTATAAAGAGGTGGTGGAAGGAGCTGGATTCTGTTCCCTACATACGTGGGGATGAACCGATTACAGTTCTTGGGTCGGGAGAAATGTCGGCCTGTTCCCTACATACGTGGGGATGAACCGCCCCATATCGCTAAGGGTTGAGGGAAGGTAAGCTGTTCCCTACATACGTGGGGATGAACCGTTCGGCTTCACAGATGAGCCGGTGATCGATGTCTGTTCCCTACATACGTGGGGATGAACCGCGCGAATCGGCAAACGTCAGTTGCTGAATGTTCTGTTCCCTACATACGTGGGGATGAACCGACGGATTTGGAATAGACGCATTCCGGTGATCCCTGTTCCCTACATACGTGGGGATGAACCGGGCAACTATTGGTGGCGCAGGTTGTAAAGGGTGTTCTGGATGCATGGACATTTGTGCCGCTAACATCGACAAATTACGTCAACAGGCAAAGGAAAGGGGTGTTGTTGTACAGGGCAGAAGGTAAGGGAGAAGGCAAGTGAGGAAGGCCTGCCACCTGTGTGGAGATGGCTACCGGGTCGCTTGCATCTGCCCCACACGGCAATTGACGCATTAAACCAGAGACCAGTATAGGTCAAACATAGGGGAAGTAAAATGGCAGGTGCGCGCATTGGGGTTGTTGCTGTTCCCTACATACGTGGGGATGAACCGCCCCCGCGCCAGCGATGCCGGAGGGGTGGATCCTGTTCCCTACGTACGTGGGGATGAACCGGAAGTTTCTATTTTTGCAGACAACGACGCGAACTGTTCCCTACATACGTGGGGATGAACCGCAGCAATGAAATAGCTGGGTGTCGCGCCGATCTCTGCCGCACAGGCAGCTTAGAAATCTTCGCTTGGCTGTGCTGGCTGGATTCCCTTGTTCACTGCCGCACAGGCAGTTTATAGATGTGCTGAATAATCCAGATTTTAAACTCATCGAATTCGATGACATTAGGAAAGAAGCAGGACTAAACAGTTTTGCGCTGATTGCACGGGAAGGGATTGAAAATCCAGCGCAATTGGCGGTTTCACGAAGCCAGGTCGTTACGACGCACCGTCGGGTTTACACGCAGGGTTGGTGTGTTCGCTGCAATCTGGTCAAAGCCAATGATCTTGTCGGCACCTATTTCAGCAAGGAAAAGCCGGATTTTGTTTGAAAAATATCGCCGGGGTGCCTGGCTCCCTGTGAAGCGCCTACTGCGGATATTGGTTTTGCTGTTGTGTAATGTGCAGAAATCCTTATGATTCCATTTTTCTAACGGCAATGTTGTGGTGCTGGCTTCTTACGCAATTCTTTTTTTCTCTGCTTTTTTGGCGGCGACGGTTTTACCTTTTTCTTCCGAGCTTACCTTGACGGCTTTGCTGGCAAATGGTGGCTCTGCGTTGCCGCTGTTGGTGGTGGCAACGGTGGGTAATACCCTGGGGTCTGTGGTTAATTGGTTGTTGGGTTTGTATCTTTTGCATTTTAAGGATAGGCGCTGGTTTTATTTTTCTGACGCTCAAATTGAACGCGGCCAGCATTGGTTTAATCGCTACGGGGTGTGGACGCTATTGCTTTCCTGGCTGCCTCTGGGTGGGGATGTGCTCACGCTTATTGCCGGTGTGATGAGGGTGAGATTTTGGCTCTTTTTGATGCTGGTGGCGATTGGCAAGGGGTTGCGTTATGTGGCGGTGATTGGCGTGCAGCAGCCGTTGGCATTGTTTTGACGCGTTATTATCCTCCAGTGGAAAGTTGTTTTTTTTCCCTATGATCACGGCTTGACAGGAAATTCTGCTCCGATGTTGAGAGTTGCGCCTTCCCTGGTGTTCTAGCTGAGGCTGTTTTGCGGATATGATAATAAACTTCAGTCCTTTTTATTCCCTGCCAGAATATTGAGAAAATCCACAGGCACGGGGAAAACAATGGTGGAGTTTTTCTCCCCGGCAATTTCGTTGAGGGTTTGCAGGTAGCGCAGTTGAATGGCCTGTCCTTGAGTGGCGAGAATTTTTGCCGCTTCGGCGAGTTTTTCCGACGCCTGCAATTCCCCCTCGGCGTGAATGACCTTGGCGCGCCGCTCCCGTTCGGCTTCCGCCTGTTTGGCGATGGCGCGAATCATACTTTCGTTCAAATCCACATGTTTGATTTCCACATTGGAGACTTTGATGCCCCAGGCGTCGGTTTGCTGGTCGAGAATATCCTGAATGTCGGCATTGAGTTTGTCACGCTGGGCGAGCATGTCGTCCAGTTCGTGCTGCCCGAGCACTGAGCGCAAGGTGGTTTGGGATAATTGGCTGGTGGCTTCCAGGTAATCTTCCACCTGGATAATGGCTTTTTCGGCATCGACAACGCGAAAGTACACCACGGCATTGACCTGAACGGACACGTTGTCCAGGGAAATCACATCCTGGGTGGGCACGTCCATCACCAGGGTGCGCAAATCCACTCTCACCATTTGTTGCACGATGGGAATGATGATTACCAGACCGGGGCCTTTAACCTTGTAAAAGCGGCCAAGAAAAAATACCACGCCCCGTTCGTATTCTCTGAGTACGCGAAACGCCGATAGCAAAAAGAGAACAACGAGCAGGGCAATGGACAGGGTAAAGTAGTTCATGGTGGGTTTTCCTCCTTGCAGGCTTCCAATACCAGGCCGCTGGCCTGGGTGATGCGAACGCGATCCCCGGCAACTAGGGGTTGGTCGCAATGTACGCGCCAGAGTTCGCCGTGTATTTTGACCATGGCGCCGTTTTCTTTTGCGCCGACAACGGTGGCCGTTTCGCCAACAAAGGTGCCGAGGCCGGAAACCACCGCTTGGTGGCGGGTTTTAAACAGCAAGCCGAGAACAAAAATCAACAGCCCCGCGCTGGCAGCCGTCACCGCCAGAATAATGGGCAGGGCAATTTGAAATCCCGGCACATGAGTGTCCATCAGCATGATTGAGCCAAAGAGAAAGGCGACGATGCCGCCAAATCCCAAGATGCCAAAACTGGGACTCATGGCTTCGGCGGCCATTAGTCCTAATCCCAGTAAAATAAGGCTTAATGCGGAATAGCTGATGGGCAGCATTTGCAGCGCGTAAAGGGCAATGAGCAGGCTGATGCCGCCAACAACCCCTCCCGCACCTATACCGGGGTTGGAAAACTCCAGCACCAGGCCGTAGATACCCACCATCAGTAAAATATAGGCCACGCTGGGGTTGGTAATAACACCGAGAAAGCGGGTGCGCCAGTCTGGCGCTATTACTTGAACATTGGCGTTGGCGGTGCTCAGGGTTTTTTGCCCGCTGCTGGTGGCGACGGTCAATCCGGAAATCCCTTTTAAAAGCGCGTCCATATCATCCGCCACCAGGTTGATGACGTTTTTCTTTAGCGCCTGGCTGGCGGTGAGAGTGGCGCCCTCGGTGACGGCTTTTTCTGCCCACTCCTGGTTTCTGCCGCGCAGTTCGGCAAGGCCGCTGATATAGGCTCTGGCGTCGTTGATGAGCTTGTTTTCCATGGCGCTTCCGGCACTGCTCGCCGTTGAATCCTGTTCCTGTGCCTGTGTTTTTTGTTGATCATTCTCTGGAGCTTGCTCTTCACTTTTTGGTGGCTCTTTTTTTGTCTCGGGGGTGGGCAGTGCCGGCATGCCGCCGATTTGTACGGGAGTGGCTGCCCCTAAATTGGTGGCTGGCGCCATGGCGGCGATATGGCTGGCATAGAGAATATAGGTGCCGGCACTGGCGGCGCGAGCGCCCTGGGGGGCAACGTAGCCGATGACGGGAATCTCGGAGGCGAGGATACGCTGAATGATCTCCCGCATGGAACTGTCCAGGCCTCCGGGGGTATTAATGCGCAGAACAACAGCTTCATCGCCGCGCCGGTTGGCGGTGTCGATGGCGCGCACCACATAATCGCTCTGGGCGGGGCCGATAGCGCCTTCAATGTCCACCAGGCTGACAGCCTCAGCCGCCAGCGGCTGGAATAGCTGGATTGCCGTGTAGGCAAGGAACGTAATCAGCAGGCGCAACATGAATCGCTCCCTTGGGTGATAGCGTCTAGAAAGCATAGGGCAGAGCGGCCGGTTTTGCCATTTTGGCGAATACGATTATTGGTGGCGGCTATTCCTAGAGTTGTCAGGGAAACATGCTATCTTTGATTATTGAGGGTTGAGCCTGGTGCAGAACATCGGCGCTTGAAATAGCCGGCGTGAAATGCCTTTCAATGGTGAGCAGCCAAGATTGGGCATGGTTGTTGCAAAATTGATCTTTGTCGATATGCACAAGGCGGTTACGACATGAGGAGTTGAATACTGTCGGCAAGATGATGGCTATCAGGGTCATTCTGAATCTGCTGCCAAAGATTTTGGAAACATCTGATTAATGTCATTCCCGCGTAGGCGGGAATCTATTCTTTGTTGATTTTTCTGGACTCCCGCTTGCGCGGGAGTGACGAAAAGACAATGAATCAGAGCCTTCTTAATAAAGATATCCAGTAATATCCCAAGAACGAGAGAGCGATCCATGGCAATAAACTGGAATACCTATGAGCCGGGAAATTTTTACGATGAAATTATCAGCTCACCGGGCAATCCCCGCCTGCCGGCGCGGCGGCTGGTTTCCCACTTAAAATCTCTGTCTGACGACGAGGTGCTGGAGCGCCGCAACAGCGCCGATGTCACTATCAAGAAAATGGGTATTACCTTTACGGTGTACTCGGAAGAGGGCAATATCGACCGCTCCTGGCCGTTTGACATAATTCCCCGCACCATTTCCCTCAAGCAGTGGCAGGCAACTGCTGAAGGTCTGGAGCAGCGCCTGCGTGCACTCAACCTGTTCATCGGCGATCTGTACCACGACCAGAAAATTATCAAGGATGGCGTGCTGCCAGCCTATATTCTCGAAAATTCAAAAAACTTTCGCCCCGAGTGTGTGGGGATCTCGCCCCCTCTTGGGGTGTGGGCGCATATTTGCGGCACTGATTTGGTGCGCGACAAGGATGGCCAGTTTTATGTGCTCGAGGATAATTTGCGGGTGCCCTCCGGTGTTTCTTACATGCTGGAAAACCGTTCCATTACCAAAAGAGTGCTGCCGGATCTGTTTGATTCGGAAAAAATCCTGCCCATCGACGATTACCCCGCCCATCTTCTTGAAGCATTGACAGCGCTCTCTCCTCGGGATATCAGCCGACCATCGGTGGTGGTGCTGACGCCGGGTATTTTTAATTCCGCCTATTTTGAACACGCCTTCCTAGCCCAGAGAATGGGGGCTGAATTGGTGGAGGGCAGCGACCTGGTGGTTGCCAGTGACGACTGTGTGTATATGAAAACCGTGGATGGTCTCGAACGGGTGGATGTCATCTACCGCCGTATCGACGATTTGTTTATCGACCCCGAGGTGTTTTACAAAGAATCGGTTCTGGGGGTGCCGGGGCTGATGCGCGCCTGGCAGAAGGGCAATGTGGCGCTGGCCAACGCGCCGGGCGCCGGGGTTGCCGATGACAAGGTGGTCTATGCCTTTGTGCCGCAGATTATTAAATACTATCTCGGCGAGGAGCCGAAAATTCCCAATGTGGAAA
>JBFXIU010000166.1:0-7472 GCA_050175615.1 Porticoccaceae bacterium
ATGGTTGCCGGTCTCGGTGCCGTGCCGTTCAAACGGCCACCTTGAAAGCGCAGACTTTGGCGCAAAATCCGCACAATACGCAAAATTCATTTGAAAGGGTGATTGTGCGTATTGTGCGTTTGGGTACCCGGATATTCGTTCAACAACTTCTCGTCATTAGCGACCTGCATTAGAGGATTGCCCACTGGGTTGGAAACCAATCGGTAGCCATCCAGCAGGACGAGAAAACCGGGGTTCGCTGGGCCGACGCCTTGCCGATCAGCGAGCGCCCGGTCATCACCTACTGGTTCATGGCCCTGTACTGCGCCGCCAAGACGGCTGCGTTTGCGGCGGCTGTGAATGCTGGCGCTGGCTGGGGCACGGCTATCCTGCATTCCTGGACGGAGGCCGATTAGGCGCTTTCTGACTGAGCTTGGAGCACTCGGCGACGGTGTAGCGTCAGGTACGGCTGATGCAGCGCATTAACCCAACGTAGTTTCATACCCGGCGAAATTCCCAGGGGCTGCAAGTCAGTCCCAGCCAGCACAGGCGCGGTTACCAACAAACCTTGCTCGTCAAAGCTGATGAGGAAGCGGTCAAACAGCGCATCCAGATTGGCGCTGAGCAGGAAACCATTAAAAACATCTAGCCGCTCGGCATCCGACTCGCACTCAGCCCATGGTTTTGCGTGGCTGGCACGCAGAACTTCGGGTATGGCCACACCGGTCACAGCGCACGCGCCCCCCCAGTAGTCCAGCATTGCGTCACGAAACTTGTTTTGCCCAACGCGCTGGCGAACCATGCGTTCGACTTCAGTACCAGTAATTCCGGTTGGAAGCGCCGCTAGTTCAACCGCCACCGCCTGCTGGTAATTTTGCACTGCTTGGCTTGGTAACGCACGGGAAAGACTGGCTGTGCGGCGCAGCAAGGCCGCCAGAGCAGATTCGGTAGCCAGATGAAATTCCCCAGACTCCACAGCCATCTGTGGAAAGCTGCGCTGCAATTCCAGTAGCAGGGTCTTGGAGGCTGTCTGAATGCGCACCTGATAAACGCCATTCTCAAGACCAACTAAGACACAATTGGGGTGGCGTGCAGAAGCAAGCGTCACACAATCCACTTCCGACGCCACCACGTACTCAAAACCGTTATCGTTACCAACCTTCTCAATGAGAGTACGTTGTAGTGGGTTCATTTCACGAGTACACCAAAATTTATTTGTGTTAAGTGCCCCCTCAAAGAGGAATGTTCCCTATATTTTTCTTGAGCAAGGCTTGCATGCGCGGACGCCCAGCCGCAGAGGTTTCAACACCCAACCCAGTTCGATAAATCTCAGGCAAGAATAGGCGTTCTTCTCCAAGATTGCCGTCCAGATCTTCATAGATAACACCGATTTCCTGCAAGGTCCCTAACAAGGCCGGGGTTAACCCTGCTTGATCAGCACTGAATGGCACCTTGATGTTCCGAATGTGCTGTTGAGTCATTAAATCTGACCATCTCCTAAGCGACGCGATTTCGGCTTTGGCCTCAGTCACCTTTTCTACGCTACAACGCGGAATGGCCTTTCGCATCGACTCTGGCGCCAACACGCGCCCCCATGTCTGCCCTGTGCGTTTTGTCTCCTCATCGGCAGCAAACTTCAGAAAACGCACTAAATCGCGCGCCTGCACATTACCCTTGAGGTCACACAATGCTGCATATACCCATCGTGCGGAGTGTGCCTCTTTGGATTTTTCAGTCCCCAACTTCTTCCCCCAAAGGAGCTCCAACTCTGTCTTCAGTTGTTCGATGTTTAGGGACTCGGCTGGCTTGGGAGAGGGATAAATATACGCTTGGCTGCTCAACATGTAGGCCAGCCGCAAGAAACTCTCCACATTCCAGTACAAACGGAATGGTATGAACCGTTGCAGCCATTGCCCCACATTTTGCCTGATCGCGGCCTGTACGTAGTCGATCCGTATAAATACGACAGCACCTATATGCTGATTGGATAATTCGCCGATTCGATTTGTCAAGCGTAGCAATGCGGCAATGGCTTCACCTGCCGGGCTCTCTTCAGCATCATTAAAAGTATCTTCGATACCGTCAAAGACCAGAATGGTTCGCGCAGCCTTATTGATCAAAATCTCATTGACGGCTTTCAAACCCCCGTGGGATAAACCGAACTGGGACGCGATGAGTTCATCCCAGAAGTCCTCCCAATGATCTGGGGGGGTCTTGAGCGCGGCAGCAACTCGCTTACGCACATCGGTTCCACTGAGCAGTGTTGTCTTGTCGCCAGCGATTAAATCAAGTGCGCGAGCTTGCGCAGTCTTGATTTCGCCATCAGGCGTATCTTTGATGTTGTCGGACCAAAGTACCGGGAAGATGGTTGCGTCAGTAATGCTGTCCTGATCGAAGCCAAGCTTGCGCAGAAATCCCTGCCATGAGCCAGATTGAACAACTTGACGAAATGTGAACGTCTTGCCGGCTCCCTTAGCACCAATCATTAGCACGTTGGGAAGTTCATTGGCAAAGTGCTTACCAAGATTCAGCAATGGTTCCGTGGCCAGGATCGAGTTAACCTGACTACTATCTGCAAATTCTGCCTTTTCACAGACCTGATATAGTCTTTCAGCCAACCCTGGTTTCAACGACGAGGTAGTCTGGCCAACACCCGTCAAGGGTGAGTCAACTTGACTTGGCTGGGCATAAAGCGCACGCGCCCATTCCTCTGCACTGGCATACAAACGCTGGGATTGAGGCAGACTTTCCAATGCTTCGCGTATGGAGCCGATAGCCATCAAGGTGCTCAAAAACTCCGCTTCCAGCCATTGCAAAGAAGGAGTCAAGGGGTCGTCTGTGGGATAGGCCGCAGCCAAGGTCTTCAGAGCACTCTCGTAGTGTCCAACTTCGCGTAACTCCTTGGTCAACAAGCTCAACACCACGCTTGGTCGAGCGGCTTCCTGCCAATCATCAGGCAACTGGTAGTTGCTCGCATAAAGGCGACGCAGTACCTCGGCCATGCCCAACACAGATTGGGGTGCCACCGTGCTGACAAAAAAATGATCGATGCGCGGATCGAACAAAAGGGGACTGGCCAACTCACTCAAACCTGCCCGCAGGTCAATGAATACTGCATCGGCACCGAGACGCTTGCCTAGGGCGTGCAAATGGTCACTGAGTTGCCAAGGGTTATCCAGGTTTCGGGCCAAATGTTCTGGCGCCACCGGCATGTCCTGTATTTCGGCTAGATCCAGCGCTGCTGGCAACACGAATAGTTCGCGCTGCAATCCTCCAAGGCTCAGAGAGGTCTTGCGCAACTCATCGGCAAAAAAATCCAGGCTAGTATCCAGCCCCGCAGGAGGATAGTGCAAAGCTTCGAGCAACTGAACAAAAGATACAGTGGGGCGGTTGCTCTCATCGAGCCAGAAGCTGACACCCGGCGCTTCCAGATCAGCATCGATCACCAAAATTTTCTTAGCGCCCGGACTGGCTTCACGTAAGCACGCCGCCACATAGGTCATCAGGGCGGTGGTGCGCCCCACCCCGCCTTTGAATGAATGGAAAGTGACAAGGTCTGGACCACCTTCAAAACGCACAGGTGCGCGAAATGCGGGCGTCTTTTTGTCCGGCGCCTCAACGACAAGCGTTTCGTTACTCGCTGGGTCACCGTTCTGCGCTGTAGGAAGGTAGGTAACGTCGCGCCACAGCGGATAACTTTCCCCCACAGCGGGCAAAACTGAGCCTTCCTCTTGGAGCAGCTCGATTGGGTACTTAGTATTTCCAATGCGCAGTTGGATAGCCTGCTGTTCACGCAGGTAAGCACGACCAAATGTCTTTTCCAGCAATTCTTCCACTTGATCGACTGAACCAGGGACGTGGCGAACCTCCATCCCGCTTGCAAAGCAATCCATGCCCAGCACACCTTGCGGTAGCCGTGTCCATAACGCTGTGCGCTGCTTAAGTAGGCGCTCCACATCCAGCCACGTCAGCAAGCGTTCTAGCATTGTATTGTGTTCGTTCATTTGAGTTCCCTTTGAATCCAGTTCAAGACCTTTTCCAGTTGCTGTTCGCAGACTTGGTCGGAAGGTAATTCGCACTTTCCGCCATAGCGCCACGCTTGGTGCAAATCTCCAAACTTGCCATTGCGAGGAAGTGGAGTTTGACCCTGGGTAGCCATCGGCAGTTTAAAGGCTTCTGGCAATGTCAGACTGGTGCCTACATTCAGTTCCTTCAGCACCTGACGCAGGTCATGCCCCGTTTTATTAATATCAGCACCATCGAACAAGGTGCGGCCCTGCCGTTTGAGCCAAACCGCTTTCAATCCGCATTCCACCGCGTAAAATAACAGCAGGCGATGCGGATTTTGGCGAGTTTTTCCGGCGAGCGGTGTCGCTACGGCTGACAACTCACGCCACGCGCGTGTCAATTCACGGTCGGTAAACGGAATGGCGCTCATGCCAGCACTCCAGTTTCCAATCGATCCCACGCCGCCAGAACAAGGCGCTGGGTGCGATATTCTCCGAACTCGCGCAGTTCGTTGTTTTTCAGTACGCGGAAGGTCTCGCTGGGGTAGCCCTCGCCCATGACGTCGGCGGGGTCGAGGATGTAGCGCAGTTCGTCGCGGGTGAGGCCGTAGAGTCTGGCGTAGTACGCATCCAGCTCGGCGCGCAGTTGGGCACGGCGCGTTTCATTCCAGGCGAACGGTTCGCCGTCATAACCCATATCGTGCGCCCAGGGGGCAAGGTCGTGGGCAGTGTAGGTCAGCTCTAGTACGCGCGGGACGATGAAGGCGAGATCATCCTCGTTGTAGCGAAATGGCTGTAAAGCAGAAAATTGCTGGAATATAAAAAAATTAAGATTGGTTCCACCTACTTTTTGTCTGGCAATATAGTCAAAGACCAATGAGGACAAATTGGCGAGCAGACCTGCAAAGACACGGCAATCGTGCTGCTCGGAAAATATCAATAGAGGCATTGAATTACCCGCGCCAATTCGTGGAATAACGCAGGCAACTGCTGTACGCTCAGTGCTAGTAGTAGTGATACCCCTGAATCCAATCAACCAACCATGCGCCCAGTTCCTGTTTGAAAGGCGCTCTTCCACATCGGCCTTATTCACCCAGTAGCGGGGAGTGGCAGTGAAAGTCGGGGCGGCTTTTTCGGTGTCGTTGACATCGCGGCTGTCTCCATCTGTGGCGTAGGTTGCCCAGCGGTGGTCGAACTGGTGAATCATCTTGGCCTCGTACAGCGGCAAGCGATCAGCGCCGTCTGCGTCATGAAACAAGAGACTGTCGTTCGACATGTCGAACATCCGCATGAACGATATACCCCAAGGATTTCCACCTGGCTTACCCTCCTCGATTAGCACTGGCGCAGCACGGTAGAGCTTTTTTGTCAGTTCGGCATCGCGCTCACTGCGAAACACTGGGCAGGTTAGCGTGTTGGGGTTAATAAGGCGAAAATCTTCTGGAGTAAGCGAGAACCACTTTTCTGGTTTATTGACGTCCTCGATTACTTTCACATCGAATAGAAACCTAGCAGATTCTGACATGCCGAGGGTCAGAAGGCAGAATGACTTTCTATCATCCGTCCCCGCAAACCAACCACGAACTTCGTAAAAACTAATCAGTTTTGCGAGTCTATTCTGACGAACAATGCTCCCAAAAAAGACTTTGGTGCTGTCGTCGGTGGCAATCCCAGTCGGCACGATAAAACCGGCGCTGCCTTGCGGGTGGGTAATCTGGCTGATGGTTTCGGCGAACAGCGCATAGGTATTCACATCCCCCACACCCGTGAGCGGGTAACGCCCACCATCCGGCCCATTGACATGGGCAAAAACGCTGGCAGCTTCCGCCGTGCGGCGCGCACTGATGAATTCGGCATACAGCCGTTGTTCCGCTTCGCATTCGTGTGGGGCGTGCTCCAACTGCGGGAAAAGATGCTTGGCCAACATACCTTCGGCCAGCCACTGGATGCGCTGGCTGCGTTCTGCTTTGTTCTTGGCCTCAGCCACATCGCGGTGGCGCGTGGCAAAGAACTCCTCTTCTTGTAGCTTGATACGTTCCCACGGTGGATTGCCCAGAACGCAATCAAACCCGCCGCTGGCGAACACTTGGGGGAACGCCAGCGGCCAGTGCAGCACGCGTGCCTCAGCGCAGGCAGTTTGCGCGGCAGCCAATGCTCCTCGTTGTTCAGTGGGTAGGGTGTAGCCCAGTAAGGTGAGGTAGAGGGTGGCGCTGGTGGGGATGCTTGTTGCCGCGCCTTCACGCTTGGGCAGCAGATAGGCTCCCACTAATAGATCGGCAGCGTGCGCCAGGCGGCTGGTTTTGGCTTGTTCCAAAAAGGCCCGGTAGGCGGCCTCCTTGGCGGCGATCTCTTCGGTACTGTTCTCCGGCAAGGATTCGAGCGCTTGCAAAGGCTTCAGGCCACTGTCTTGGCTGCTTGCCACATCGAGCTGGCCGAAGGCGCGGGCTTTGCGCTTTTTCTCCAGGTCTTTCAGCGCGGCGGCATTGGCCTTAGCGAGTTGCTTGCAGACTTCCTTGTCGTCGCCAGAGAGTGGTTTGAAGGCGTCTTTGGCAATACCCAACTCGAGCGCTTTGAGGTCGGTGAGTCCCAAGAGGGCATCACCCACTTGCAGGTGGTGGTCGAGAAAGCCCAAGGGGCGGCCTTCTTCAAAGCCTTCTAACCACAGCGCAGTGCGGGCCAGTTCGATGGCCATGGGGTTGCGGTCCACCCCGAAAATGCAGCGGCTCACCACTTCACGCAAGGCGTGGCGGAAGTCTTGTTCGTTTTGCTCGCCGTCCGTAGCGCGAAGCTGGGCGAGCTTTTCAGCCAAGCGGCGGGCGGCGGCCAGCAAGAAGTGGCCACTGCCGCAGGCGGGGTCAATGACGCGAATGGCAAGTAAGGCTTCAACGGGGGATTCCGGCTGAGCGGCGATGCGCTGCTCGATGACCGGGTCGAGTGCGGACTTGATCAACTCCTGCACCAGCGAGTCCGGCGTGTAATAGCTGCCGCTGAGCTTACGAGCGTTACCTGCCGTACTGCCCTCACTTGTCAAACCGACAAAGCCGAACTTGCGTGCTGGCAGGTCGATCTCCGGTACCAGCTCAAGCAGGCTTTCGTACACGCTGCCCAGCTCTTCCGGGCCCATGTTGCGGTAGTCTACCGGCGCGAGTACGCCCTTGTGGCTGGCCCAGCGCAGGTTTTGCATGGCGGCCAGCAGGTGAGCATTGTCGAGACTGGCGGCATCCAACGCTGGGCATTGGCTTTCTGCAAACAATCCCCCCAGTGCGGGCAAGGCCAAGCGCGGCTCACCCTCACTCAAGCCGTTGAAGACGATGCGCAACACCTGCCAGTGAGCATCCAACCGGTTACGGGCGCGGCGCGTGAGGCACAGACCACGCAGGCGAGCCAAGGCGTAGCCCTCCAAGTATGCGCGGCGTGCAGCTTGTGCTTCTTTGCTGTCGTCCTTGGGGTGCAGCAGGCCGCGTTCTTCCACGCTGAAGACGAAGA
>JBFXIU010000167.1:0-7470 GCA_050175615.1 Porticoccaceae bacterium
CAAATAAAAATTTTTATTCCAATAGAAACAAATTTAGAAGCACACATTTTAAATGTTGCAAGGACAGCTATCGAAACTTATGAGCGATATAGATAGATTTTTCTTCCCATTATGGTGGAAACTATTAGCTAGGGATTTTAAAGAGGGGCACTACGCGTCGCTTTTTCCATGGAAATTATCTATATGTATACTATTGGGATTTTTCGTATTAGGATCGGTTGACGTCGAAAATAATACAGACAAGATTCTAGTTGTTTATTCAGCATTATTGACAGCTGCTGGGATTTTGACTGCTATCACTTCAACCTCAATCCAGCAAACACTTTCTATCATTTCATCTCCCGGTTTTTCGTCTTATCTCGATGACAATGACATTCTTCCTTATTATTTATTTTTTATTATGTATTTTCAAACTGCAATGATATTTTCGTTGCTGATAATCTCTCTATCAATTTTTGTCATGCTTTCTCTTGAAATTCAGAGCATTAGGTATGTGTCGTTAGCGCTTGGCTTATCTTGTTTTTTATATTCGCTGATACAAACAATTTCGAGCACAATATTAACTAGGGATTTAATATATTATAGAAGTAAATTTGATAGAATTTACAAAATATCAATTTGACATACTGCTTCTATATTCGGTAATTTTTTTTAAATCCTTTTTTATTAACCATCAGACATTGAAAGAAATTTTACATTAATGGCTTAAAAAACATAAATATTACCGACTTCAGGTATATGAACCCAAAGAAATAGCCTCTTTACCAAAGACGGCGGCACTCTTTTTTCAAAACGCGTAACACGCACAAAACCCCCGACCATCTTTCAATGATCGGGGGTTCCTATTTACCTACATGGTGGAGCTGGACAGAATTGAACTGACGGCCTCTTGAATGCCATTCAAGCGCTCTCCCAACTGAGCTACAGCCCCATGAGGAATTTTGGGTATACTTTTTCGCTGTGAGGCGCAAGTAGTTATTCCATCTAGTCAAAAGAAAATGCTGAAAGCGGTGCGCCCATGGCCCTGCCGTGCCACGCGAGCCTGCCCTGGGCGGCGTCGGCGGCGCCGGCAATCACCATCAACGGGATAAGATGCTCCTCGCGCGGATGAGCAAAGTGGGCTCCAGGGGCTTTTTCCCATTCCGCGAGCGCCGCGTTGCGCTCGGCGGCATTTGGGCTGCACACGGCACCCGCAAGCCAGTTGTCAAAAACCTCCGCCCCTTCTATGGGCGTATTATCCCCGTAGCGGAAGGCCCGCATGTTGTGAAAGCTCATGCCGCTGCCCACCAGCAGTACGCCTTCGTCCCGCAGTGGGGCCAGCGCGCGGCCCAGCGCCAGATGTTCCTGCGGATCAAGGCCTCGCCGCAGCGATATTTGCAGTGTAGGCACCTGCGCCTGCGGATACATCAGCAGGCCCGGCACAAATACACCGTGGTCAAAATCGCGCGTCGAGTCTTCAACGAGCGGCATGCCTGCCGAGCGCATGCACTGGCGCACCCGTTCAAACAGTTCAGGTGCGGGCGGCGCAGGCCACTGCAACTCATAGGTATGCGGCGGAAAGTCATAATAGTCATAATACAGGCCGGGGTGCGGCGTGGTCAGCAGGGTAAACTGCGGCTGCTCCCAGTGGGCGGAAAACACGAGCTGCGCTCTGGGCTGCTGTGGCAGCGTGGCGGGGATGGAGCGCATCCAGTCGCCAAGGGCGTTCCATGTGTCGGGCGGCGTCCAGTCCATAAAAAAGCAGGGTCCGCCGCCGTGGGGAATGTAAAATGCGGGCGTGGTCATGATGAGCCTCGCGTGTGGGTGTGAATGCCGCAATAGCAGCCAGAGGAGGAGATGCCCTGCAAGTAGCGTAGCGCCAAACAGCGGTGGGGCCAAGAGCAGGAAGCGGCAAGCGCAGGTAAATCTTGATGCGGGGAACGCGCGCCAAAAAATGAAGGCGGGCATTCTGCATGATGCCCGCCAGTCCGGAACTGCCCGTGTTCACGAATCTCGCGTCGCCCTGTTTTTCCGCCAATATGCAGATTGGCAGGTACACGCCTCGGTTGATGGATTGCCTGTCAGAGCGCTCTGTCGCGCTGTCCTGCGTCCGTTTCAAAGGTCTGCTAGAGCATTTAACACTTGAAATGCTCGCGTACGGCAGGCAAAAGCCCGCCTGCTCGCATTTCGTGGCAAGGATTTTTCAGAAAAATCCTTGCAGAGCATTTAACTCATTTCATTCGTAAACTGCTCTAGCCGTCCTCGCGCCATGCGCCGCGCCCTGTTGTCCACAGCCACAGGCACAGCACCCCAAGCAGCACGGCAAAACCCAGATGCACGAGGTCAATAACGGTCGTCATGCCCGGCGAGAATGTGATTGAAGGCAGGTTCTTGGCAACGCGCCCAATACCGCTCAGAACCACAACGCCCAGCACTGCCAGCCGCATCTTGCCCCAGAAGGCGAGGCGGCCGCGCAGCCTGCCGCGTATCTGCAGGGTCAGCCAGTACAGACCCAACGCCAGCAACAGGGTAGCCAATATGTAGTGGATGTTCAGCGTGATATAAAAATCGCCAGTCCAGGTGAGGCCGGGGATTCTGGCAATGCCATAGCGGCTTGCCACCGGCAGCTGCATCATGCCTGTAAAGCCTAGCAGCAGGGCTACGGTTACCCACAATTTTTTGAGCAGGCCGCCGGAAAGCGCGGCATCGACCTTGGGATCATGCACGGCGCCATGCGGACGCGTCTGCATTTGCCCGGTGTTTTGACCTTGCCTCGCGGCGCTCACCAGCGCGCCAGCCACGCCCACCAGCGGAGCTGTCACCAGCATGCGGGTAAGGTTGTCCGCCTGCGCCATAGAGTTCGCCACTGGGGCAAAGGTGGGCTTGCCGGGGCCGGGTTTTACCTGCTGCGCCAGCTCTTTGAATGGCACGGGCGATAGATAAAATGTGTTGGTGCCGCCGTTTTCCGTCACACCATAAAGATACGCGCCCCGTTCCTGCGCCAGCTTGCGGGCTAACGCCAGAATTTCCCCGCGCGGGCCGATGGTCTGCACCTGCTGGGGGCAAACCTCCACACAGGCGGGCAGTTCGCCGTGGGCAAAGCTGTCTGCGCAGCGGTCGCACTTGTACATGACGCCATTGCCCGCAAAGCGCGGCATGAGTTCAAGGTACAGGCCTACGCCCGATTGCCGTTGCGGTATGTGCCAGGGGCAGACAGTGCGGCATTTGGCCCCGCCAAGACAGGTCTGGCTGTCTATGCTCACCGTGCCGGTTTCGGGCTGGCGGCTGGCCGCGCCCCAGGGGCAGAGGTTGGCGCAGGGCGGGTTGGTGCAGTGCAGGCAGCGGCGGGGAATGTGCAGCTCAAGCGGCGCGCCGTCTTTCTGCACGGTAACGCTTTCGATATACAGCCAGTTGTAAGGCGTAAGCCTGTCGTCCACATCGCGCCTGTCAGACCAGTCCTCGTCCTTGGTTCCAGGAGGAAACATGGCAGGGAGAGGCTTTTTCACCTCCGGGTAGCGATGTCCGTTGCGTTCCCGGCAGCCCTCCACGCACTGACCACAGCCGATACATTTTTCAATGTCGAGCAGGGTTGCGTATTCCGCCTGCGCGTCTGCTGCGCCTGCGGTTTTGTTTTCGGCCCGCGCGTCCAGCCCTGCGGCGGCTATGCCTGCGGCAGAGGCTGCGCCCATTAGAAAATTGCGCCGTGTCAGTGCCATGTATGCTCCCTTATCGGTATTTGCGGGGCGCAGATATGCCGCCCGGATCGCGCTGATTATTACGATTCATTGGAAATATGGCACTTTCCATAAAAGTGCGCAATTTATAGCCTGCTTGTATGGTATTAGTTTTACAAGCACTAAGCGCCGAGGTTTCACTTTCAGATCGCAGTAATTACGGAGAGATGTCAGTCACGACTGGTGATGCGTGGTTAAACCGTTTTCAGAGGATTTCGTATCCGACACCGGATTGAGTCCTTTGAATGTACTTCATTTGCCGGACAGAAGGACATTTTCATCTTATGCCGGCGCGTCATTACTATAAGGCACGGGGATCCACTGATATCCGTTTTCGGCCTTGCGAACATGCCCTATGCCGGGAAAGGATATGTGCGCCCCAGCCACAAGATAGCCCTGCGCGGCGGCCTGGGCAAAGGCGCGTTGCCTTTGCAAGGCTGCACCATCAGCATCCAGGTCGTATTCAATGGCCAGTTCGGGATGTGGAAACTGCGCTTCGGCCACATGAACCGTATCTCCCCAAAATACAATCTTTTCTCCACGGCTTTCAAGGGTATAGTGCGTATGCCCCGGGGTGTGTCCAGGTGAGGCCGTGGCGGTTATGCCAGGCAGAATCTCATGGCCCGTTTCAAATGTGGTAATGCGCCCGGCGTCAAGATACGGGGTCAGCGACTCTTTGGCCTTCACAAACATGGGCCTGTAATATTCTTTGGCCTTTCTCATATTTTCTGCGCTCAGCCAGAATTCGGCCTCCACGCGGTTCACGCGTACGGTCGCATTGGGGAAAACCATGTTGCCCCCTTGAGTCAGACCGCCTGAATGGTCAGCATGCACGTGAGTGAGGAGAATGTCGGTGATCTGCTCGGGCTTGAATCCCGTACCCGAAAGACTGGCGGCAAGCTTGTTCAGTGTCGGCCCCAGAATTGTGCCGGTCCCGGCGTCTACAAGGATGCGCCGATCTGCCATGAGTATGAGGAACGCGTTGACGGAGATGATCGGGTCAGCAGCCGCATAGGATTGCTTGAGCAGGTCTTCCGCCAGGCCGGGGGCACCATTAAGCAGTTTTGCACCACTATGCAATGTGCCATCAGATAGCGCGGCAATGCTTGCTTCACCAAGAGGCATCCAGTAATAACCGGCCTGTGGAGTTCGCGCGGCCTGATTGCTTTGGCTTTGGGCCGGTTCCGTATGCGCTTTAGCCTCGGCCAGACCGCTTAACGAACCGGCACTAGCCAGTACCACCGACGCAAAGGCCGCCTGCTGTAAAAATTGACGTCTGTTCATATTGGCTCCTGAAAATTTGGGGGGTTAGGCCATCTGTCGGCTCGCCCGGACGCCTTGTCTGTCGGCAGACGCCTGTGTATGCTCGAAATTGATTTTTGCACAAATCCTATCCGTTTGGACGCGCAAGGCGCTCTTTCTGTAAATTCGTGGATATGTGGAGGATGCCCGCACAGGTTGCACATTGTGCCCATCGAGCGTCTTCGAGGCGAACGGGGCCAGAGTAGGTAAACGTTTGAGGGTCATTGTTCGTTAGTTCTGTTTTTATGTACTATGGGGAAAAGTGTCAATCACTCGTATGCCATTTTTTACCGCCAGAGCACACCCCCTTCGGCTATTTCTGATTTTGAGGGCTATCGCATGAAACCATTACATCATCCGTCTGTAGAGTCCGTGACGGTCGAAGGCATACTGCATGCCTTATCGGACCCGGTTCGGGTTCAGATTCTTAAGGAGATTATCCGCTCCAGTTCACCCAGATCGTGCTCGGATTTTCTGAATTTGCCAGATCGCGCCATACCGAAGTCGACTCTTTCCCAGCATTTTAGGGTATTGCGCGAAGCCGGTCTGATCCATAGCGAAAGAAAGGGCGTTTCCATGCACAACACTACACGTTGTGATGAATTGCAGCCCCGGTTCGGCCGACTGATTCGGGAAATTATGGCGGCCTATGCCGAAGAGTATAAAGGTACAGACGAGAAAGGTGGGAAAAGCACTGCGGCGGCAGGCAGGAAAACAGGTATGGCGGCGGGCTAAAAATGCCAGTGCCGAAAACTAGCAGCGGGCGAAGGCGGATTTGCTCCAAGGCTTCAGCGGTCCCCAACTTTGGGGTTTAATGCGTCCAGATGCTCGCTGAGGGCCTTCTAGGCCTTTCTGGTAATGAAGAGGTATTGGAATTACCGGCCTTGGATTCTTTGATTTGTATAGCCTGATTTGGTTTGACGGATTTGATGTCGGAGAGTTTGAGTCTGAGCAGGTCTCCGGTTCTGATTCCGTTGTTGTGCCCATAGTGAAGTGGAGGGATATCTGCAAAAGGGCAAAGCCGCCATGCCAAGACACAGCTGAAACTGGAAGCCGAAGCAAGGATTCGGGCCAAACTTGAAACGATGCTGCGCAAGCTTGGCTGACGCGCACGTCAGCGCGTACACAGCAATACTGCAACTTATAAAACCCAGAATACAAGGGTGGCAGTGGAAAGCGCCCCTGTGGCGCTGATTGTTAGTGGGGATTTCTGGCTGCCCAAGTACCCGCCCGGTCATCATAACGATGGCCGGGCGGGTACTTGGGCGGTTTCATTGCTTCCGCTGCCCGATGAGAGGGTTGCGTACAGTACTGACTGGGCTTCTTCTTATTGGGCTATGCAAGTCTGGCCAGCACAGCTAAATGAGTTTTTGGTAAAGAGAAAAATTGTAAGTTTTCATGAGCTGCATGGCGTCAGGGTCTTGTCGCAGCAGTGCGCATACGTCATCCTTAACTTTTATGCTCATTTTCGGGTTCATAATGAACTCAGCGTAATTGTTATCAGAGTTGATGCTGTTGCTATCCAGGGCATTTCTTAGGGCAGTCATTACAGATTTGCCATAGTCTATTGCACCAGCAGGGGTTGGCGTATATTCTTGATGATTCTTGGGGCTGTACAGCAAAAGAGGCGTGCTGACTTCCTCTATCCAAGCTGGCAACTCGTAATGCTCAAGAGGTTTTGATTTGGCGTGTTCTGTACCCGATGAAGAAACGTTGCTGTGTTCCTGGCTCAGGCGTATTGCTTCTTCAGAAAGTGAAAGTGTGTCCTGCCCTTTGTTTCGCTTGGGTGATTCAGGAATGCGCGTGGACGTGGTTGCACTTTGTGTGCTGGCAACATGTACATTGCATGACTGAACAAGTGAAATGGACATGTTCTCCTCCACGGAAAAATTTCCTTATTGCCATATGTGTCATTATTGAGCAATAACTATGCCTTGTTGCAGCATAATAAGATATGCAATATTAATATATATAACAAGAAAGAATTGTGATCCGTGTGTAAAACATTAGTAAAGGATGACGAGGTAGGAATATAGTGCTTGCGGGCAGTGCTCCAGAATGAAGTCGGGGTAAGCGGAATTTCAAACTCTACGCAAAGGCTCAAAAATCCAGCCATGCAGAAGTAGCCGGGCCTTGGTGAACACTTGTCTGAATAATCAGTATGTTAGAAGAATAAAAAGAAGTTTCGCGGCGAAGGTTCTGCACCCGCCTGATGCTACAAGGTGTGTACGCCCAGCCGCCTTATTTATTTGCGAATCTGACTTTACGACTGACAAAGATCGAAATAAGATGGATACATTCCATCGTGGGCATCATCGAATGCATTTTGCGTGTTTTCGTATGTTGCTACATAGTACATCCATCTGATGTGCAAGCGTGTTACTATAAATGTCTGTGTCTATGCGAGCAGAATGCCAGGATAAGGGGACAAGGATGTTTTTTCGTGACTGGTATG
>JBFXIU010000168.1:0-7422 GCA_050175615.1 Porticoccaceae bacterium
CAGCACCACAGTCTTGCCAATTTTTTCAGCAAAAGCGCGCATCCTCTCCACCGTGTTATCTGCCGTGGCAAGGCCGGGGATCACTTCCACCAGTTTCATCAATGGCACCGGGTTGAAGAAGTGCAGGCCGATAAATCGGGCCGGGTCCGGGCTGACCGCGCCCATGCGCGTAATCGGAATGGAGCTGGTGTTACTGGCAAGGATTGCATCGGAGCCAAGCACATCGGCCACCGCTTCAAAAATCTTGCGCTTGATATCCTCACGCTCGGTCGCGGCTTCGATGATAAGGTCGGCATCGGCCATGCCCGCATAATCGCCCGCCGTCGTAATCCGGTCGAGTATAGCCTGGGCGTCAGCCGCCTCCATTTTCTCCTTGGCCACTGCCTTGGCCAGGATGCCATCAATTTTCGCCTTGGCCTTGTCGGCAATTGCCTTGTCTATGTCAGCCAGCACCACTGCCATTCCGGCCTGCGCCACTGTCTGGGCAATGCCCGTGCCCATCAGACCTGCCCCGATTATACCAACCTTGCGCATCACGCCTGCTCCTTAGTGTCTTACCATGGCGCCCATGCGCCAGAATTGTTGTTCCGATCTCACTAGCAGGAGGCACCTGCCACCCGCCGGTTCGCACCCACGTCAGATAGGAGTGTCCTGAACTCTGTGTATCTGGCCTGGTCCATGCAGTTTGGGATACTCAAGCGTCGAAGCGCTCGCCGAACATTATGGCGAACTGGTTGCGGGCTGCAAACCATTTCCGAACATTTCTGCCATCCTTTTCGAACTTGCGGATGGCGAGATAGATCAACTTGGTTGCGGCCTCGTCCGTCGGAAACGATGGAGGTGTCAGTCCAATGCGAACCAGTCTCCACTCGGCACACGGATAGCATGAGCGCGCCGGATTTCAGGCAGCAAGATTTTGCCACTCTGCCAATGCAGCAGAGCGGCGAGCTTTGTAAGTTTCTCTATCGACGAGGTGGCGTTCGGAATTGAAATGGTTGTGAATCGAGGCGTGAACGGATGCAAATTTCTGCAGCGACTTCATTCACCGAAATCGCTGCATCGCCCGCTCTCGTCGGCGGAACGGGAGGTGTGAATTTTCCACACGATTGTTCAACCAACGCCCCATCTCGCGACGATCCTGGTTTCCCAATTCCTTCATCGCAGCAGGGTAGGATTTCAGACCGTCGGTGACAATCGCCTCTGCTTTGCCATGGCGTTTCAGCGCCTTCTTCAGGAATCGCAAAGCGGCAGATTTGTCCCGTTTCTTCGTGACATAGCTTTCAAGCACTTCGCCTTCGTGATCAACAGCCCGCCACATGTAGTGCCGTTCGCCATTGATCTTCACAAAAACCTCATCAACATGCCACCGCCATTGGCGGAAGCCCTTCATCCTACTGACGCGCTGCCTGCGAATATCAGCCGCAAACATCGACCCGAACCGATTCCACCAGAGCCGCACCGTCTCATGGCAGATGTCGATCCCGTATTTGAACAGCAGATCCTCAACGTTACGTAAGCTCAGCGGGTACCGAACATACAGCATCACCGCCATTCGGATCACTTCTGGTGATGAGTTGAAATACCGGAATGGGCTGGCAGGTTTTCGAGGTCTGGGCATCGCCCTGCTCTACCCTGCCCCATGCTATCCGCCAATCGGTGCATTAGCTTTGACAGCACCCACACGGGTCCAGCCAAGCATCCTGGCTGCCTCGACCCGGCCATGACCAGCAATGATCTCACCGCCGTCAGAAACCAGCACCGGGTTGGTAAACCCGAAGCGCTCGATCGACGCGGCAATCTGTTTGATCTGTTTTTTGGAGTGGGTGCGCGCGTTGCGCTCATAAGGTCGAAGCGATGCAATGGCACGCTCGATCAGCTCAGCTTGCAATTCCTTCATCAATCAGCCTTTCACTTCATACACATCTCCCTCTCTCTTCGCGTCCATGAACGCGAATATGCCTTTTACCAGAACTCTGCCCCAATGGGGATCATACAGTGAACAAAAACTGGGGGGAATTGCGCATGCGAACAATCATAGGTGCTGGCACCGAACGATCACACTTCCAGTGAGATTGATTCTCTGGCGCTCATGCTCCTAATCCGTGACCAGTTACCCATCCCGGCAGGCACCACACGCTTCCCTGTTCTGGTCTTATCGATACGCTGTTATCACAAACTGAATTGCCTGTTATGGATATAGGAATTCCCTGTTCTGCACCCAGGGAATTTGCAGGTATAACCGGGAGATTTCTGCGGTACTGGAGCCTCCATGCGGGCAATTTCGACGGCCAGAATTTTTGTTTTTCCCTGTTAAGTCACACAAAACAGGGAAATACAGCGATCTATCATCGGCCATACTTTCGGCAATTCCGTACCTCAGGAAAGGGCTGCGGAGAAACTGGCCCACAATCGACCGATTCCAGTGAGAGCAACCCGCACTCTCCTGGTCCGGAAGGGCCAGGAAGGCGCAGAACTTCGCGGTTTTCAGGCTGGACCTACAGTACTTTGAGAAAGGCTGAGACTGGGTGGCGGAGCGGAATCTTTTCGAAACTTCGATATGGGGTCGCCCTAACCTCCCGTTTTCGCACCACTAATTTCTCAATCCCGTACTAAGAGAATTTGCATCGCGAATTTCAACCAGAAACACGGAATTCCGTACGCGGAGAAATCAATCCCGTAGTTATGTTTCGCATCCAGTTCGGATCGGTTTTATAATGAAAACAAGGGACTAGGTGGCGGAGAGGGAGTCCGCCAAAAATTAAAAAATATTGTTTATTTTCTGATACGTTTACCCCGAAATCACCAATTTTGCTCCCACACTTACTCCCACATACTGTAGATCGACAGTCAAACCACACCTGATTTTGAGTGGCTGTGAACCTCCCAAACAGCCTACTTTTGGCGCGGCTCCGGCACCAAAGAATAGCTCGTGCTGCGCCCGCCAGCAGCGTCTCTCACAAGGATACCACGCTGCACCAGATCGTTGATGTCGCGCAAGGCCGTGTCTGAAGATGCCTTGGTCATCGCCACCCATTTGGCATTGGTTAGCTTGCCTTCGAAGCCGTCCAGCAAGCGGTTGATAACCTTGCGCTGGCGCTCATTGATAGGCTGCCCCGCGACCGCCTCCCAAAACCGCGCCTTGCGCATAACGCTGGCAAGGATGGTTTCGGCCCCGTCAAAGGCGCGACCAAGGCAACCGAAGAACCATAACAGCCAGGGCGTGATATCGAGTCCACCCTTCTGGGTTGATTCCAGCATATCGTAATAGGCTTTGCGTTCGATGCGGATTTGCGCGGACATACTGTAAAATCGCTGCGCAGCTTCCTCCGCGCGCGCTAGAGCAAGGTCAGCGATAGCGCGGGCGATGCGCCCATTGCCATCATCGAAAGGGTGGATGGTGACAAACCAGAGATGGGCGATACCGGCCTTCAGGACCGGATCGGTCGCAGCGGTCTCGAACCAGTCAAGAAAGCGAGCCATTTCCTCGTCCATCCGTTCCGATACTGGCGCTTCATAATGAATGCGCTCGCGGCCAATCGGCCCTGAAACGACGCGCATCGGCCCACCTTCCGGTTTCCGCCACGCACCCACAGTAATACGGCCCATACCGCTACGTCCGGTGGGAAATAGCGCTGCGTGCCAGTCAAACAAGCGCTCGGCAGTCAGTGGCTGGGTATAGTTCTGCGTAGCGTCCAGCATCATTTCCACGACACCCTCGACATTGCGATCCGCTTCAATCAAGCCGCCGATGTCCATGCCGAGACGACGGGCAATGGAGGAGCGCACCTGCTCCCGGTCCAGCACTTCGCCCTCAATCTCACTGGACTTGATAACGTCTTCGGTGAGTGCATGAAGCACAGCTTCTTCTCGCAACGGAAAGCCAAGCGCCTCCATACGGCCAATGAGCCGCCCCTGCCTGTGACGCACGGCGGCAAGCGGCTGGGCAAGCTGCTTGTCGTTCCAGTGCAGGTTCGGCCAGTCTGTCAGTTCATGGATATAGGTCATATTCACCGCATTTTATGCGGGTAATATAGCAACTATTTACCGCATGTAGCAAGGGCATTCACCGCCCGATCTGCGGCGAAAGAGCCACATGGCTAAAATGAATGCCGGAGCGGGCGGATAGGACGTGAACCGAGGGCCAAATACCTACGAGAATCAGAGTACTTCCTCAGTTTGCCAAGTACCTGCATCCAATGCCTTAATACGATTCGCGAATACACCGTAAAGCTCATTCAAGCGAGCAGTTAACCAATCATGCTGACGGGGCCAATCCGCTTGATTTTCAGGATCACTTGCATTGAGGGCTATAGATATCCGGGTGTCCCTTCCTTCAGGTAACTCCTCCCAATCAAGAGGATAGCCAAGTTCATTTTCTATCTCTGACTTCTGCTCGTGGAGAAGGTGATAAAATGCTTTGGAATCACGATTGGAAATATACAGTTCGGCACGCACCAGTTGTTTTGGTCGCACCATCGCAGCGTTGATTCCAAAGCCACTGCGGCCAATCGAATAGGACATCCAGGATTGTGGTTGCGGCTTACGCTCTCTTGCCAAGGGGCCGCCGTTTTCCATCAAAACACCGCCAAACGCCTCCCAGTAGGCCAGTTGAAGAGCCTTGGTGCCTGTAAGTTCGGCATCATCAATCGCTCGGGCTGCTTGCGCCACAAGCTTGTTCCAGTTGTTAGGCTTTGAAACGATGTTGAAGCGAGGCGCTGCCAGCGAATCACCAATTTTCCATAGCTCCACCTCAACACCAAAAAACCGGAAAGTTTCATCGGTGATGCGGTTCAGCCAATCAAGCGTGGATCGGTGCTCTTCGGTAAAGCGGGCAGCTATCCAAACGATGGTTACAGCCTCAAGGCCAGAGGCATAGGTTAACAATTGCCCAAGGTGGGAATGGTCTGTGCGTTCGAGTTGATTTTCAATCAAAACCCAAGCGTTGGTGCCGATATCCTTGCAAAGGATATCGGCGCGGAATGGCCCAACTGCTTTCTCTTGGGCCTCGAGTTCAAGTTCAAGGCCCAGAGTTTCCCCAAGAGTAGAGAGATTTTCATCACGGGCCAGCCAAGGCGTAAAATGAGACGCTTCACTGACCCATATATCGCGAAGTTCAATCTTTGTCAGTTTACCAAGACTGTAATCGCTCATACTCTTCCTTTTTTACGATGCATCGCAATCGTTCACTCTTCCACAGTGATAAGTTTCTTGCGCCTCGTGAACAGCTCGAACATGCCCAAAATGATATCCCCAAGCCCCCAGATGAAAAGCAGGAATGTGAAGCCCAGACCAGCACCGATTGCCTGACCCGCCTGCTCAGCTGAGTTGGCAGGCGCATCTATGCTGCCTATCGCACTCATAGCACTGAACATCCAAATCAGCATCAGCACATTGAAGCCGATGAAAAGCCATTTCATGACCTTTCCGAACGCCGACCGATCACTCACTTCTTTCTGCACCGTAGCCATCTTTAATGCTCCCACTTCAAACCAGCAGTGTTGAAAGTCATCTGCTGCATACCATTTTGATAAAATTCAGCCTCCACCACCATCTTCTTGGATTTCTTGAGGTTTGCGAGGAATCCCTTCGCCCCCTGAATAAAAATCATATTGTTCGTTCCATCGCTGGCGTCAGTGCAGCCGTAACGACGAATTGGTCCATCATCGAATTTCACGTTAACGTGGCTATTCGAGAAACTGTGGCAAATTATTTGACCGCTATTTACGCCCACGAGAACATCGAATCCAAATTGTGGGCTTTGACGAACCAATACTTTACCTTGCTGGTCGCCATACGGGAAACCAAGACTGAGCGTATTCGTGCCATTCAGGCCTGCATAATAAGTCGTTTCACCACGCATCTCGTCCTTATCTTCACTGTAGGACCAAGCACTTTCGGATTTGGCGGTATCGGAAGTCACAGCAGAAGTTGGTTTATCCGTGGAACCAGAGGCATTGGCTGCCTCCTGCTTCGCAAATTCATTCTGTAATTCGCTACCGACACTTTGCATCCCTGCGATGCCGGTTAGGACGAACGCAACGAATGCAGCGATTCCAAAATGCGAGCGTTTCCAGCCCTTTATGTAGGGTTTAAAAATACCGACGACAGCGGCAATGAATACCAGAGTAAGCAGAAATCCCAAAGTAGCCCCCATTGCTATGCATAAGCAGCATTGAGGTAACTTGGTGAAAATTCCGTGAACCGAGATGGTCAGAAATTCATATCTATCATCTTCTTATCTATATATCACTCCAAGAATGCAGATAGTGATTTTACCGCCTCCGGGCTGGCTGACGAGAACAGCGGTCATTCGAGAAAGATGCCAAACCAAACAGTACCGTAGGCTCCTGTCGGGCCTCCCTGAATGGCATCACCCTGACTTCTCCCTTTCACTTTCCTGTTTGGGCAGCATCATAGCTGTTCTGTATCCGCATGAGCGTGTCCATCGACACGCCGAAAGCCTTTTCGTTGCGCAGCGCCATTTCCGGGGACAGGTGCGCCCGTTCGTTGAGCAAGGTGGACAAGGTTGCCCGTGTCACGCCCAAAGCCTGCGCCGCCGTCGTGATAGAAAGGTCAAGCGGTTCGCAGATTTCATATTTGATGAAGCCTCCGGGGTGGGCCGGGTTCTTCATACGAATGCCTGCAATCGCGGTCATAGGCGCCTCTCCCTGCATCGTATGCCGTTGGGCAACACTATACAGATGTCATAGCGCCAACAAACCCTATCTTCACCCCAGCCCTGCACCCTTTTCCTTCCCGGCTGCTGGCGTGGGCATGGCTGCCTGCGCGATAGCGGTTTGCGTCAGCCCGGCGCGTTCATTGATGGCCGATGTCAGCTTGGCCCGGTCATTGGTAAAAATGGCAGCGGACTCCTTGGCGCGGGATATCGCAACGTAAAAGCTCTTCTGGTCGAGCAGATTGACCGCACCGCTATCGGCATGGATCATGACATGATCGGCGGTGCGGCCTTGGGCGGCAAAGGCGGTTTCAACCCACGCATGGGCAACATGCTGATCGCGGGCGCTGTCGAGGTGCAGCACCTCGGCCTTGCCGCGTTCGGTCTGGATGGTGACGGTGCGGTTTTGCTCATCAACGGCTTTCACCTCGGCGCGCGCGCCAGTGATGCGTCCTGTTTCCCGGTCGTTGCGGGTAAACCGGATGCTGTCTCCGGCTTTGAGGTCCAGCGGCTGCGGTGCGAATGCCTGCGCCTTGCCCGCGCCCCATTGCCGCAAACGCCAGTCCACTTCGCGGCCATCTTCTGATTTGAGGGTAATGGCCGCTTTCTGGTGGTCGATGCCTTCCACCCGGTAGGCCTCCCGGCGCGATACGCCCTTATCCGCATAGTCACGGGTAAAACGGATGACATCGCCCGCCTCGTAACTCATCGGATCGCGCAGTTCCGCACGGGTCAGCCCCTTATTG
>JBFXIU010000169.1:0-7408 GCA_050175615.1 Porticoccaceae bacterium
TTGCTGCAGACGATGGATTGCTGCACAGCAAGCCTGTCTCTCAACGATATATTCTTACCGATAATATAAAAAATGAGCGTGGTGTAAGTTATTATGCCAAGGCATCCAAGCTGCAATAGAGCAATAATTATCCATTGCCCGGCAATAGTAAATTCTGAAAAAACGTCAATTGGCGATAATCCCGTGACACATACGGCAGAGGTCGCGACAAAAAAAGCGTCAACAATGCTGACAGGCTTGTTTGCTGAAAAAGCCTCCAGGCTCAGCAAGGTACCCCCTATCAGAATGGCCAATAAAAAAGCGATTATTGGCAAAACAAATGGAGTGAGATAATGACGTTTAAAGTACTGTTGCATATCTTTGTAATTGTATAATAAAATTAGTGTCTTATTTATTCTGTTGCATGTGGCTTGTTGGGCCGTGGGGCCGGTAGTCTATGGGGTTCAAGCAGAGGCGTCGGCTTGACCAGCAAAATGTTGTTCTTCCCTTCGTACCAAAGCTGGGTGACAGCCAGCAGCGCCTCGTAGGTTTTGCCGAGCGAACCTTCGTCACAAAGAATGACGCCTTTCAGGTAGGAAGAGCGCAGAGCGAATTGCGCGGCGGGTAATTCCGGATGTCCGAAGACGCGAAGGTACCAGCCTGTCGCGGCCATAGGCGTAGGCCGACAGCTTGCGGGCCTTGTAGATGGCGTGAAAAGGCGTAAGTAACGCCGTTTTTCGTGTTGGACATTGGTGCTCATGTCCGAAAGGTATAACGCGGTGACCGGATATTTTCTATAGTCTGTGAGGGCAAAATTTGGCGGGGTTCAATCTGTGATTCAACCAATTGTCGTGACAGTGTAACGACAGACACGGCCCCTGGAATGTCCAAGGGCCGTGTCTGTCGTTGTCGGAAAAAGAGCGGAATGCCGCTACAATTCATCCAGCGGCATGTCCGGTGTAACGGTGAATTGTCCGCTACTCACCCTGGCGGACTTCTCCGGTTGCGACATGGGCGCGGCCTTTTCCGTCTGCACGGGCGGCGGGGGTGTGTCTTTTTTCTTGTCCTTACCGCGTCTGAACTCGTTCAGGTATTTTGCCAGTGTGGGCGGCTTTATCTCAATGCCTTTCTCATGGAGTTTTTCGGCAATCTCTTGGGTATCGAAGCCGCGTTTTTTCATCCGTTCCAGTGTCGGGGCCAGGGCGAAGATTGTTTCTTTCACGGTCAGGCTGCGGTTGCCGTCCAGAGTGACTTTGGCGGGCTTCATCCTGGCAAGCTCCAATCCGATTTCCTTGACCTGGGCTGCGGTGATATTCATGCTTTTTCTCTCCTTTATTGTGGCGGGGCCATACCCCGGATTTTGCTTTTGGCGGTCGAGCGGCACGTTCGCCCACACTTCGCGGAGTGAAGTATAGTGGGCTATACTTCTGCTCCCCGCAAAGATTCAGCGCGGACTCAACGGCCCATGCCCATACCGCGCGGCCTCCGTTCCAATGACTGCGCTCTCTGCTGTTCGCGTTCTGCCCGCTGCCGCTCAAGCTCTGCGGCTTTTTGCTGCTCAAGCTCTTTAGCTTGGCGCTCTTTATCCGCTTGCTGCTGGCGCTCCTGCTGTTTGATTTCTTCGAGCAGCCGTTTTTGCTCTGCCGCTTTCCGTTGCGCTTCCTGCCGCTGCTCCCGCTCGTATTCATCGCGCATCATACTGGCGTCTGTATTCCAGCGGAAAAACTTCTCGGTTTCTTCCAGGCGGGCGAGAAGGTTCTGATTGGTGTTGTTCAAACTTCGGATGCTCGCGTTGATTTTCTGGCGTTCTTCGGCATGCTGCAGTTCAATGCCAAGAACTTTGTCGTGTAGCTCCTTGGCTTGGGCTTGCAATTTCTCGTTATCGGCTTTCAGCTTTTCATTCTGCGCGTCCACGATGCCCTTTGCCGCCAATGCCTTTTTCTGGTGTTCGATTATCCCTTGGGCAGCTTCCAGCACGGATTTGAAATTGAGCATTGACGCCTTGGGAATGTCCGTTTGCTCGGAGAGCATTTTTTCCGCTTCCTGGGCTTGCCGTTCAATGGACTGCAAACGCTCCTGCAATGCGGACTCCTCCCGCTGGCGCTGTACCAGTTCAGCGTTCACGGCCTGGGTTTCTTTTTCCAGACTATGAAGCGCCTCCTGCTGCTGTTTGAATTCACGAGTGTTCAGATGTTTTTTCTTCGCTCCCGGCTCCTGCTCGACGCCGCGCTGCAAATCAAACCCACTGCTTTGCAGATGCCGGGGCAACTCGGTTTGCAGCTTTTTCAGACTTTCCCGTGTGTAGATTTCCTTAGCGTTCAGTCGGCCGTCCGGCGTCACCGGAACATGCAGGAAGTGCATGTGCGGCGTTTTTTCATCCATGTGGACCATTGCGGAAATGACGTTTTCCGCGCCGACAAACTCCGTAAGGAAGGCTTTGCTTTCCTCAAAGAAACGCCTGGTTTCTTCCGGGGGGAGCTTTTCAAAAAACGCGCTGTCAGAGGACACGATGAGGCCGCACATATGCACGGCGTCTTTCCGCACGGCCTTCACCAATAAGAGGTCGTCAATGCGATTCTGGATGGCCTCGGCGTAGTTTCCAGAGGCGGATTCGTGCAGATCGTAGTTGTGGCCGCTGCGCTCATAATCAATATCCGGGTTGGAATGACTTTCTCGCTCCCGGTTGTTGTGGCTCTGGATGCCGCGCACAGCTTCTTTTTTGAATTTATCCATGTGTAAAACGAGATAGGACATAGTTGGACTTCCTTGTATCACTCGCTCTCTCGCTCTTTATGCGGCGGGAAAGCGGTACATTTTTTCATTTTTTGTGGTACAGCAGTTGCAAACTTCGCTGGACATAGTTGCACTTCATTGGATTACTAATACGAGGAATATTGCCGATGTACCGCTGTACCGCCCCTTAGGGGGTGATACAGCGATACACCTGAAAACGGCGGGTCAATTTCCTCCGTCCAGTTTCTTTTTCAACCGCTGGATTGCGCCCTTGGACTTGCCCATTTCCTCGGCGCAGTCGCGGATGCTGTAACCCTCGCTCAAAAGACGCTTGAGTGTTTCCAGTTCCACGTCTTCCAGCACTTTTATCTGCCAGTGCAGGGCATTGCCCTCCGTCACCAGATTGGCCTCAAAGGGCTTGGCATCATCGCCCAATACGCTCCGCGCTTTTGTCAGATGGACTTCAAATCGTGCGCCCTCGGCCATGCTGTATTCTCTGGGCCTCCGTAGACTGATTACCGTGTCCATAATATCCTCCCTGGCGCTGGTGCCGCGCTGGTCGCCGGATTTTCCGGCATGGTGAATAAGGAGCACGGTTATCCCTCTGCGGCGCAAGTCCAGCAGCCACGACTGCATGACTTGCCAGGATTGCGCCTCATTTTCTTTCCCTGTGCGGCACAGGGTTGCGATATTATCCAGCACAACCATGTCCACGCCTTTCAGATACGGTTCCAACGCTAGTTGTCCGCTCATGGTGGATAAATCCGGCATGGGGCAGGGCTGTAAATCCGGCGTGATGAGCGTCAGATTTTTTAAGGCATGGGGCGGAACCGCCATGCCGCTGATAAGAGCGGCAAGACGGCTCTGCATCGCTGTAGCGGGCATTTCTCCATCCACATACAGCGTCCGTTTGGGGGTGGGAGCACGCCAGTCGAAAACAGCCCCGCCGGATGCCACGGCCACGGCAACGCTCAAGGCCACAAAGGTTTTGCCGATGCCACGCGGGGCATACAAAATGCCTATGCCTTGTACCGGGAGAACGGGCGACAGAAGTAACCCCCGTTCAGGAATGGACATGGAAAGAAACTCCCCCATATCCAGAGACACCAGGGCGGGGGCGCTGCCGACTGCGGCGGGATGGTTTTCAGACGCTTCCAACTGACGGCGGACTTCCTGTAGGCCATCGCTTTCGTGCAAATCGTTGAAGTCCGTTCCGATTCCCAAGGCAAAGAATGGAAGAACGAGCCGGGCCAGCGCCGCTTGAGCGGCCTCTTGCCCTTTGTTGCTGCCCGCTTCATCATTGTCACCGCAGATGAGTATGGATTTGTCTGGAAACGCATTACGCACAGCGCCAGCCACGATTGGGAGATTGTTTGCAGAAAACGCCACATACACGGTGTAACCACAAGCAAGGTGAATGCTGGCTCCGGTGGCGTAACCTTCGCAAACGGCAACAGCCTTTTCCGGCTTGCCCTGAATGACAAAATGCCCGCCGTGAACTTTGCCGCCAGTAAGGAAACGCTTTTCCCCATCCGGCGCTATGCGTTGCAGCGTTTGCACGTTGCCGGAAGCGTCTTGTACGGGAATAAGCAAAGTGCCATTTGGGGCTTGTCGCACAGCCCCAAGTGGCGGGATGCCTTTACGCTGCAAGTATGGATGCTCCGGGGAGCAGGGAATGGAAGCGTTTAGCTCGCTCTGCGCTTTTTGCGCCGCCGCTGCCTGTCGCCGTGCAAATTCATCCTCACGTTGCTGTTTTACGATAGCTTGCCGCTGCCGTAATGCCTCCTTTTCCGCTTGGGAAAATGTTCTTTCCTCGGTATCGGTGAACGTTCCTTGCTCTACGCTCTCCCAGTTGCACCACCAGAGTGTCGCAGGGGTGTCCAGATGGGCGATATACGCGCCGTTCTGCTTGTTGGGCTTGGCTTGGGTGGGGCAACGGTGCAGTTTGCCGTCCGCAATGATTTCAGCCGGTATCAGCCCTTTGCCGTTCAGAACATCACGGAAAGTTTGCAGGGCGTTACTCATTGTCTGCCCCCTGCTTGCCAAGGTTCTCTATAAACGCGTCGATGTCCTCGGCTTTCCAGACAGTAGTGCGGGGGCCGATCTTGATGGGTTGGGGAAAGCGTCCGGTGCGGCACCCCTCCAAAAATGAGCTTCTGCTGATGGAAAGGCGAGCCAGAACCTCTTTAATACGGAGTAGCCGCTTAATGGATGATTCAACTTGTTTCTGTGACATAAAAAGCCTCCTAAGTTTTTATTGAACTTAGGAGGCACTAAAGCACTAAAAACACTGAAAAACCGGGAGTGTAGGCTGGGAAATATCGGGAAAATCCGGGAAAAACCGGGAATGTTGGCAAAATTATTCTGTGTAGTAGCGTCCTTCTGCCAGTTCCAAATGCTTCCGGGCGTGTTTAGCTCTGGCGCTGTCTGTAATGCCTTCTCCGCGCAAAATAGTTCCGATTTCTGTTATGCTTTTGATGCCCACCCAATAGTGGAGAGCATAGGCGATTGGAGCATCTTCCTTATACCCGGCAATCCGCATATCGTTACAGACTTGTTGCCCTGTCTTTCCTTCCCATAAAGAGCGGGGAATGAGAATCATACCCTCTTTTTGTCCATGCTCCGCAACTTCGGGCAGGGTATTCGGGGGCGCTTCCTCCCCAACGGACGACGGAATATGCGTTTCGGTAATTATATCTGATTGTTCGGGTTCGGGAACTGGCGGCATTTTTTGTGCAGCCCTTTTGATAACAAACTCGACCATCTTTTCCGTGATGCCTTTTACTTCCTTGACGAAAGGGAAGCCCCGAATAACAGACCAGTAGTGAATGGCCGATAGATTATTCACGGCAACCGTATCGGGGAATATATTTAACAGAACATGGGGAGCAGAAAGTTTCAGGTCAATGTTTTTCACCCCTTCTACCCTGGTGATGCTGGCAATATTTTTCTCCACCAACTCAAGATGATAAAAGAGAAATGTTCTGTCAGAATCATTTACAGCGGATTTACTGTCATACGTTGTCTCGACTATGTAATCGAAACCACTTTCTAAATCCTTGAAAGATATGCGCCGTGCCATTTCATAGAAAAAATCGACTATCCATTTTGCATATGTTTCTGTTGGGAAGTATTTTTCCGGTATCTGGTGGGTTTCAGGGAAAGGCGGATTCTCTACCTTGTAAAGCCGGGAGCATTCAGCGGCGGGATATTTCCAATAAGAGGAATACGCCTTTTGCCACAGTTCATAGGGAAAGACGCCATCAGGGGATAGGTAGTCCAGGAGTTCTTGAGGTTCATATTCGCCCAGGCCGTATGCCTGTTTGACTCTGAACAAAGGTATTTTTTGCGGCTCAAACATGGATTTATCAGTACAACAAAGGCCACAGATGGGCAATAAGCAGAAGGGCGGCGCGGTTTTTGTGAGCGGCACCCCAAAGAAGTGCCGCGCTGCAAAAATCCGTGCCGCCCTGGTGGGTCAGCTTGTGTTTGCTCGATTAGCTATACCACGCCCTGACCATATCAAGGCCATCGTAGCCGAATTGTTTCATATGCTCTTTTTCTTCTTCGCTCCAGCCGGTATCTTTGACGGTGATTTGAGCATTTTCCGGTATTTCCCCAATGGAAACGGTGAGTTCGTTTGTTTCGGCAGAATCATATTCTATTGTATCAAGTTGGTATTCAAACATATTTCCTCCTGTATCACTGTTCTGCCGTCAAACGGCTATGCAATCCACTTGTTCAGTGCTGTCATGCTCACTGGATACTTGCTTTTTTCTTTTCCGGGCCTTGTTTGCCTGAACATGCAGCCAGTCTGCGTATTTTTGTACCACTTGCCTTCTCATTCTAAGATACTTGGCGTGGTTATAGGCTTGTGACACTTCATTGCCGATATTATGGGAAAGCTGCTTTTCAACGGCCTCAAAATTGTAACCAAGCTCGTTGCCGGTCGTTGAGAACATGCCTCTAAGCCCGTGTGTGGTCAGTTCGCCCACGGAGTAGCCCAAACCTTCAAGAATCAGCTTGCGTAGCGTTTCAGGAACTATATGGAGGTTGCCCGCTCCGCCGGGAAACATATATTCAAAGTCGCCGGTGATTTTGTGAAGCTCGGTCAAAACCTTCAACGCCTGTTCACTCAATGGACATTCATCGTTTTCAAGGCCGGTTTTGGTGTTTTCCGCATCTTTTCGCCAAAGTTTCTGCTCAAAGTCAATCTCGGTCCATTTGCCCTCGCAGACTTCGTGAGGCCGCTTCATAGTGTATAAAACCAGCCATAAGCCGTGGATGGTGTACGGAAGGGCTTTCGTTCCCTTGTACTTGGGCTTGTAATCTTCCAGGCGCACAACAAAATCACCGATGGCCGCTGGTTCCACAAGGGTGGCGTGGTGCTTGGCCTTTACCCGCTTCTTGCGGTATCTGCCCAAATTTTGCGCGACATTCGGGAGGCTTTTGTCGTGCAGCTCCGCGTATTCGTAGAGCTGCTTCCAGACACCCGCAACTTTTTTCGCCTGGGCATGTTTTTCCGATTCGGTGAGCAAGCGTATGCAGTCTTCGATCACGGCATGGGTTTGTAATGCCCCCCATGGATCAAGCAGCCTTTAAGGGAGTATCCTTCCGGTTTTTACGAGCCTGCTGATGCACGCATTGCGGGGTCTTCCAGCCAAGCGCCGAGTGCAGGTACGTGGTGTTAAAAAGT
>JBFXIU010000170.1:0-7277 GCA_050175615.1 Porticoccaceae bacterium
TTCCCTGCCATAGGCTCATCCTGAACCCATAGAAACTATAAATGCACGGGTTGAATTTGTAAAACATAACGGGGAGTGGGGTTTGTTGAGCGCTTACGGCTGCTTAATGCTGCTAGAGGCGTTGATGTGGAAGGGTCGAGCCAGACGACGGTTATCAACTGTTGCTGAATGCCACTGCCGAAAGGCTCGCTAACGGAAAGTGTACGCGGTCAACAATAACTGCACAGATTGACCGGTACGGATTGAAAGGTACTTTTTGAAAGGTGCGAGCCGAAACCCGCTGAATGAAAGAGAGGTCTATGCAGAACTACAATAACGACTCTGCACTGATACGATCACAGACCTGATTCGCACTCTGCTCCGTTCACCAAAGTAAGGTGGAGCCTGCCTTGCCACTTTCCCGCAGTGGCCGCGGATAGAACCGTTACAACATCATTGGAAGCTAGTTTAGGAACAGATCATCCGGGTGTCAGTATGAAATTCCACGCCAAACCGTTGCGGTTACTGGTGTGGTCGCCCACGTCACTACCCTACTACGTTTGGCAGTGACTTGGGCGAATACCTGTATTAAGTGCGGGAGGTTCCAGCGAAACCATTGTTGATTCAATGCTGCGCCAACTCATTGGCAATCATCTCGGCCTGCTTGAGAACCGTTTCGGTAGCCAATAACTGCATGTCAGGTGGATAGCCATACTGGCGTAGCAATCGCTTCACAATCACCTTCAATTTGGCGCGCACATTCTCCTTAATCTGCCAGTCGATACTGGCGTTTTCACGGATTTTTTTCGTCAGCACGACAGCGAGTTCGCGCAAACTCTCCTGCTTCATCAGCTCGCGAGCACTGTCATTATTGGCAACGGCGGTATAAAAAGCATACTCATAGTCTGACAGGCCCATCTGTTCTGCCTCAGCATCGGAGGCAACAATCTCCTTGCTGATTTTTATCAGCTCGTCGATAGCCACAAGTTCCGTGAGAGCGATATCCGGTCTATGGACTATTGCCCCCAGGTCTCGTCGGAGGAAGTCTTCTTCATAGGTGGTTTCAAACAAATCCTGATTTTTCATCTACATCCTTTTATTCAATTCAACTTCAGTTTGCTTAAGCATCATTTTGAGTCTATGAAAATAACACTCAGGTTATCTTCTCCCAGGCTTTCAATTCGCCTGACCTCTTCTAGTAATTCTACTTCCGAAACACCGCCGTCGAGAAATCGAGATTCATCTGCATAGTTCCAAAATCCATCGCTACATAGTAAAAGCTGTTCGCCGCCATACTCAAAACCGTTTACTTCCAGTGAACTTGTGTCTGTTGGTTTTATCCAGCCTGCCACTTTGTTGCGTTGTTCTGCGTATTCAGTTTTAGAAAGTTTGCCAGCTTTATACCGCTGAAGAGCAGGAACATGATCAATAGTTAGCCATTCAATGCCTTTGCTGGTGACTTTACCTACCCTGCAATCACCTGCATGAACGGTGTAGAGCCGGTCGTTGTGAATAAATGCTGCTGCAACACAAAATGAGAAATTATCAAGGTTATTTCCTTTCAGGTTTTTCGCAACTCTGGCAAACCAGTCGCGCAATTCCGGTTCAATGCTTCCTTCCTTTCCCACAACAGGCTGTTTTTGCGAACAGATCTCACGACAGAAGGCGCGAACTAGCTGCCCACACTCTGGATTGGACTGAACGCCATCGCAAACAATATAAAGCGGGGAACCTTGAATTGTAGTTTGAGCAACGTGGTCGGTATTCCACTTTCTGGAATTACCGCAGAGACTCTTAAAAATTTTCGCCGTCACTGGCTAGATATCCTGCTCAGTTGCTTAAATCGCTCTTTTACCAGTCCTAATCTATCCGGTGATTCACTGGGTATCGCACTTGCTAAAAGATAGTCAAAGTCTTTGTTGTTTAAAAACCTGCCTATTTCTACTGAAATGAAGCCACGTAATTCCTCAGGGCTATTTTCAACCTCATCAATCAAAGAATCCCTGCCATTCACCAGAGTGACAATGTCTTCGGCATCTCTGCTGGCTAACATGCTATCGCCGCGACCATTAAAGGCTTCAAGCTTTGTGGCCAGTAAATAGTTGGCGGGAACAATTTTTATTGTGGGGCCATCAGGAAGTTCATGATTTATTGCTTGTTCCCGGCCTACCTTAAACCACTGATTACTAAAGCCCAGTATCTCTGCATTATCAGGCATAACATCGACTTTGATACCACGACAAACATATCGACAGAGAGGTTCGTTATCTTCATCGGGTTCGTGTTGTTCTTTGAAGCCCCTTTGCTTTAGTTTTTCAATGAGATTGTGGTATTCAACATAACTTGCTACCGAAACAATAAAGTCAACATCCTTGGTGCTGCGGATATCCATCGGCTGAGCATCATCCAGATGAAGCGAAATAGTCGTCCCTCCAACAAAAGCAATTTCGATTACTAACTCCTCCCCAAGGGCATTGGCAATGTCTCGGATGAGGTCTTCATGTTCGCTCATGTTATTGGCCCTCCAGAGTTTTTGATAGGCGCTCTCCAGCGATTTGCTGGCTTCGTGAATCGCCTATTCGAAAAACATCAATAGTAGCCAGCAAGCCATATAACTCAGTGTCTATCAACGCTGCCTTGGCCGCAGATTTATAAAGGGGCTCAACTGACATACCCCTAACTTTACCCAATGGGTCTGGCCATACCGGCGATAAATCGCTAGAGCTAGCTATATCATCTCTAAAGACAGGTGCTGCATGGGCTGTAGGAATTCCCCTGACAATAGCGCCAACTTTAGTACTGAATACAACAGGAGCACCGAATCGGATAAACTTTTCAAGAGAAGGGCGATTGACCCGTATGTCATTGCCAATTTTTATCAAAAGCCCGGATTCAATTGCCCGACCGACCGATTTATTGGTTTCGCTAAGGGATATGAACAATTCAGATGCCAGTTGACGATAGTTCCATTTGGCCTGTATTTTTATTTCACGACTCAGAAATTCTTCTATTACCTCCAGCTCCCTTTCTGCTTCCTCACTACTACCCGAGTCAATTTCCCATACAACCCCCTCTAACTCACTCAATATTGACTTTGGCGAGTAAGGACGGCTTTCCGCAGAGCGCAGCTCCACAGACAGTATTTTGCAGCTAACGAGTAAGTCCTGAGGTTTGAGCATTATTGAAGCAATGTTTCCTGTTTCCGAAATGCGAACATTTTAGGACATTCCCTGCTTGGTTTGTCAAGTACAATTTCATTGGTGAACTGACTAAGTCGGACTGTTTCAGATTCTATTTGGCGCAATCTATGTAATGCGCCAGAAAAATATCAACCATCAATCAGTTGATACCCCTATGAAACCCTCAGAGATCAAAATGAAATAAGGAATGGCGTTATTTCACTTTCAATTACTAAAGTGAAATAACGCCCTTAAAACTTGCGTGAGATTTGCGTGACTTGTTATGGAAAGTTGTGCTCTGTACTGCAAATTTGCTGTGGGTGTCGAAATTAAAGTTAATAAAATCAATGTGTTAAAAATTTCCAGACTGTTTCATAATGCTGGGGTCGGCAGTTCAAGTCTGCCCGTAGCTACCAGATTTATAAAGATTTTTTCTTTTGCGGCTGATCCGTTGGCGAAGTTTAGTCAGCAAATAGTCAGTAGCGTATTGAGAAATTTTTACTCCAAATAGCTTCTTTTTACCCGGATAGGTGTTCTCAAGTGCCGCCGAGGTCTGGATCGAAAGCCACTATTCAACGATCATGACTGCTCTGAAGGAGCTCTGCGCGAGGATAGCGTTGATAGCTAAGCCGTGCTGCTGCGCCCTCTCAAATAGCGCGAACTTCGATTAGCCCGTCACCTGCAGTGTCCCACTCAGAGCCCATACTCGGCCAATATAAAAGCAAAGCAGTGAGCCGGTCATCCTAATTTAATTGTCGCCGAACACCAGATTGGCAAAATTCTTTAACTTCATGCTGCGCCTAATAAAAAGGACATGGGTTCCCCCTTTGATTCCATTGATTCACGGGGTTTACCATTGAACCAAATTAGCGGAAGGAACGCTAACAGCAGAGAGCTCAATCTGTGAATTTCTGACTATCCATCACTGGATTCTATTTTTGCTTAAGGTGTAGTGCTCTCAATGGAATCCCGCGAAAGGCTGAGCAAGTATCTCTGCATCATTGATCCCTCTATTGGCAGTTTACGACCTGTGGCTGACTCCTTACCCCTTTCAGCGTTCATTCGGCTGATTCGAAGAATCCAGCTGCTCATGAAGATCGAGGAAAATTTGTTGCCACTCGCGCTGGGGCATTTTCATAAAGCCAAAGGAGCGCAGCATGAAAGCCCCTTCGCAAGCCAAGAACACCATCCTTGCCTGACGCCCCTCCGGGGTGGCCACATCAAATTCTGTGAGCTTGTTTTCATACCATGCCTGCCATTCCCTGAGCTGGTCGGGGGCATTGAGCAACGCAGCCAGCATTCCGGCAGCGCGATCAGCATCAGACTTTTTTAGGCGGCAGGTAGCTTCCACATAGGCTTTGAGCCGCTGCCGCGGTGTGGGGGAATCCCCCGCCAACTGCGCCACCTGAGCGTCGAATTCCGCCACCAGCCGTTCCAGCATGGCGTGGATTAATTGCTCCTTGGTGCCGAAACTGGATTGAACACCGCCTTTGGATATTCCGGCGGCCTTGGCAATAGCGTCTATGCTGAGACCGCCGAGGCCTTTGCTTCGAATCACCTGCTCCGCAGCATCAAGTACATGAGCGCGGTCGACCAGTTTATAGCGCGCCATGTTTTTCGTCCTCCCGCCAGTCAGCCATCACTGCTCGCTCTGTCATCAACCGCTTGTTGCTGATGATGTGCTGCGGGGGATTTGCCGCCAAATTTTGCGGCAACATAACGCCCGGCACGCTCTGCCCAACAAAAAAACAGCGGTGTGAACAAGGTGGCCAGGAACGTGGCCGCGATCATGCCGCCGATGACACCGGTTGCGATGGAATGCCGTGCATTGGCGCCGGCACCACTGCTGATGGCCAGAGGCACCACTCCGAAGATAAAGGCAAGGGAAGTCATCAGGATGGGACGAAAACGCAAGCGCGCGGCCTCGATAGCCGCATCGGCGATGGCGACGCCCTCCTTGACCCGCGTAGAGGCAAACTCGACGATGAGGATGGCGTTCTTGGCAGCGAGGCCGATCAGGGTGATCAAGCCAATCTGCAGATAGAGATCGTTGTGCAGCCCGCGCGCCCAGGTAGCCAGGAGGGCGCCAAAAACCGCAAAAGGCACCGACAGAATCACCGCAAAGGGCAGACTGAGACGCTCGTATTGGGCGGCCAGAATAAGGAATACCATCAGCATGCCCATGAGGAACAGACCAGCGGTGTTGCTGGTCGTCTGCTGCTCCAGATAGGCCTGTGCATTCCATGCGAGAGTGTAACCTTCAGGGAGATGATCCCTGGCCAGTTCGTCCATGACGGCGAGCGCCTGCCCGGAGCTGTATCCCTCTGCCGGTGCCCCGAGGATGCGCGCTGCGGGATAGGTGTTGAAACGCTCCACCAGATCTGGCCCAGTGACCATTTCGATTTCGGCAATGGCGGTGACCGGAATTGCTTCGCCGCCGCGACTGCGGACATAGACATTGCGCAGATCTTCCGGATAGGTGCGGTAGGATGCATCTGCCTGCATATGTACCCGGTAGACACGCCCCACCATATTGAAGTCATTGACGTAGTAGGCGCCAAAGGTGCTCTGCAGGGTTGAGAAGACATCGTCGATATTGACGCCGAGCAGTTTGGCCTGTTCGCGGTTAACATTGAAGCGAATCTGCGGCACCTGCGCAGTGAAGCTGGTGAACACCCCGACGACTTCAGGGCGTTCCGCCGCCGCAGCGACAAGCCTGGCGGTGGCGGCTTCAAGCGCCTTGTAGTCGGTGCCTTTGCGGGACTGCACAAAGCCCTCGAAACCGCCGGTTGCCGAGAGTCCCTCGATGGGTGGCGGCGGTGTGCCGAACACCAAGGCGTCCTTGATGGTGTCATTGAGGGCATTGACCTCATTGACCAGGGCTGGCGCCTGCAGCTCTGGTTCCGTGCGCTCATCCCAGGGTTTTAGGGTAATAAAGGAAAATCCGGTGCCTGGCCGGGCAAGGAAGGTGTAGGGATCCGTATTGCCAAAACCGAAGGTCTGAAATACCGCAGGGTGGTCGCGGAAGGATCTGTCAATTTCCATCATGACAGCATCGGTGCGCTTCGATGATGAGGCGGGCGGCAGAAAAGGCAGCCCGATCACATAGCCCTGATCTTCCTCTGGAACCAAGGATGTGGGCAAAACACCATTGAGCTGCCAGATGGCTGCCACCATGGCCGCGAGCAGCAGCAGCGCCAGCAGACTGTGGCGGATGAAGAAAGCCGCGCCCTGGGAATAGCGCAGGGTTGCGCGCTCGAACCAGGCACGAAAGCGGACGCCCAGGCCGTTGCCAGACACCGTTTCGGTGTGAGGCTTGAGCAACAGGGCACAGAGCGCAGGGGTCAGGGTCAGGGCGACGAAGCCCGACACGATCACCGACATGGAAATGGTGAGGGCAAACTGCCGATACATTTCACCCACGAGACCGCCGAGGAAGGCCACCGGCAGAAATACCGCTGTCAGCACCAGGACAATGGCAATCAGCGGGCCGGTGACTTCTTTCATCGCACGTTGCGTGGCCACCTTGGCACTAACGCCACTGGTGCGCATGTGGCGCTCGACGTTCTCCAGCACGACAATGGCATCATCGACCACGATACCGATGGACAGCACCATGGCGAACAGGGTTGTCAGGTTGATGTTGACCCCCGTTGCCAACATGCCCGCCAGCGCGCCCATCAATGACACCGGCACGGCAAGGCAGGGAATCAGCGTGGCGCGCCAATTCTGCAGAAAAATGAAAACCACCAGAAAAACCAACACCACCGCTTCGATCAGGGTTTTGATCACTTCAGTGATAGCGACACGGACGAAGTCGCTGGTATCGAAGAGGATTTCGCTCTTGAGTCCTTCGGGATAGTCCTTGCTGAGGCTATCCAGGGTTTCGCGCACCGCGTCGGATATTTCGATGACGTTGGCGCCGTGCTGGGGAAAGATACCGATGGCGATGGCGGGCTTGCCGTTCTGGACGCTGGTCATGCTGTAATCGCGCGCACCCAGTTCGACACGGGCGACGTCCCTGAGTAGTACGATAGTGCCGTCGTCATCGGCGCGCACAATGATCTTCTCGAACTCCGCAGGCGTGGAAAGACGACCCATAGCCACGATATTGAAAGC
>JBFXIU010000171.1:0-7189 GCA_050175615.1 Porticoccaceae bacterium
GCGCGATTCAAGCAGTATCGAGCCATTGCCAGCCGGTTCGATAAATTAAAGAGAAACTATGAGAGCATGGTCGCCATGGCGTGTGGATTTTTATGGCTACCCATGTGAAACGTCAACAGACCCTAGGGAATTGTTCCAATTTTGCAGAGATAACCTCGCTGCCCATAAGGCGCCTATAAAGTGGTTTTTTGTCAGCGAATATCCGTTAACCCCCTCTGGAAAAATACAGAAATACAAGCTTGTTGAGTTGATTGCAGACGGGTGCTTGGTTCCTGAAATTTGGGATCTGTCATAGGGGCTGGCCGTATGGCGACTTGATGGGCTGTTTGGTTGCGGTCACTTTCTATTTCAAATAAGAGTAATACGGCGCCATATAGTAAGCAACAGCTACAAGCAAAAAACCACTCGTCAAAGAGTGGTTTTTCAAGCCTATAAATTAATTACTGCAGTTAAACAGCGGTATAACCCCCATCAGCAGTGTAATAGGCGCCAGTGACAAAGGTCGATGCAGGGGAGGCCAGGAAAGCGACAACGGCAGCGATTTCCTCTGGTTTGGCAATGCGCCCCATAGGGTGGCGGGAGGCGATTTCTTTGTACTGCTCCTCCGTTCTGCCGCCAAGCATTGGGGTGTCCACATAGCCGGGGCCGACACTGTTCACCCGGATTTTGTCTTTGGCGTAATCCAGTGCTGCGGCTTTCGTTAAGCCCATAACGCCGTGTTTTGAGGCAATGTAGGCGCTGGCGCCGTAGGTTGCCACGCAGGCCATTACAGAGGCGATATTGACGATGGAGCCGCCGCTGTTGAGCATGGCGGGAATTTCCGCCTTCATGGACAGAAAAACGCCGTCGAGGTTGACGCTCATCAGCTTGCGCCAGTCTGCGTAGGTGAGTTCGGCAACCCTGGATTTGTCCGGGTTGCCAACACCGGCATTGTTTACGGCAATATCTAACCTGCCGTATTTTTCCAGGGTGTAATCCACCATTTTTTGGCAGCTGTCATCGTCAGTGACATCCACAGCGACGGCGCTGCTGTCAATATTCAACGAGGCGGAAAGAGCTTTGGCTGCATCCAGTGAGCGGTCGGCAATCACCACTTTGGCGCCCTGGGCGGATAATTCCTTGACGCAGGCAGCGCCGATGCCGGAAGCGCCACCGGTGACCAGGGCGACAAGCCCGGATAGATTTTCTTTCATAAACAAAAATTCCTAGTTACGAATATCGGGATTTTCCTCAACAAGCTCGGCAAAGAACTTGCGCAGAGCAGCATTGACCTGATCTGGATGGCTGAGATTGACGCCATGGGGACCATTTTCGATAAGAACCACACCCCTGGAGTCGACGACGCCGGCAGCCATTCTCTCTGCAAGTTCGTGGGGAGTGGAGACATCGGCGGTGCCATGGATGGTGAGCACGGGCACAGTGACTTCATGGAGGCGATGGTACATTTCATCTATGGAGAACAGTGCGCTTAGGGCATCATCCAGCTGATCTGGTGAAAGCTGCGCCCAGTATTGCCGCCAATAGGTGTCGTCGACACCTGGGCCGAGAATCAAGTCTTTGAGGAATTCCTGTTTTCCTTCGTCGATGCCATTGGCCATCCAGTCGTCGGTTATCTCTTTAAATACGGCAGCCCCTTCTTCCGCCAGCTTGCCCACCTGAGTGGCGAGCTGAACAATGCCGACGAAGCGCTCTGGCGCGAGCATGGATGCGCGAATGCCGAGAATGCCCCCCTGGCTCATGCCCACATGGATGGCGCGGTCAATATTCAGTGCGTCCATAAGTGCCAGTAAATCGTTGGCAGAATCCCAATAGTTGAAATGGCCGGAGGATCGAGTGTCGCCGTGGCCGCGTTCATCCCAGGTAATGCAGCGCCAGGATTTGGCAAACTCTTCGAGTTGAGGGGCAAACATTGTGTGGTTCATAAAAAGACCGTGGCTGAAAATAATGGGTACGCCGGTGCCGCCGGTGTCTTCGTAGGCGATTTCTATGCCTGTTTTCACTTTGATTTTTGAGATGGCCATAAACTGCTCCTTTTGTTATCAATCGTCATTGCTGGATAGGGCAATCACGGGAATCTGTTGGTGTTTATGGAGAGGCATTTTCCGCCTCTCCGAATCGGTGTTCTTTACTGCTTGGGCAGGGCAAAGGCCACAAGAATATTTTTCTCATTGGTTGCCAGTGCGCCGCTACCGCCAGCGGCAATAACCAGATATTGACGACCGTCAGCACCGATGTAGCTCATGGGATTGGCATTGCCATTGGCGGGAAGATCGGCGCGCCACAACAGTTCGCCAGTTTCTGTATTGAATGCCCTGATCCGCTTGTCTGGCGTGGAGGCTATAAAAGTAAGGCCGCCACTGGTGGTCATTGCGCCACCCACAGTGGGTAGGCCGATGGCGAAGGGGATATGGGATTTCATGCCCAGGGGTCCCATGCGATCCGCTTCACCCAAGGGTTTGCGCCAGACAATTTTGCGGCTGTCGAGGTCGATGGCGCTGATTTCGCCATAAGGGGGTTGAATGCAGGGCACTTCCAATGGCGACATGAGGACACCATTGAGAACAGCATAACGGGCGCCCAATTGGGGTACCCCGGCTCTCACCGCTTCCGGTGATGTTTCGCGGCCACCCCCTGCAGGCGCCATGCCGCGCTCTGCGGCTTCTTGCGGTGTGATCAGTTTTGAGCGGGTTGGCAGACTGAGGGAGTTGACGACCAGCAAGCGCTTTTCGTGGTCTACGGAGTAGCTGCCCCAGTTAACGCCGCCAGCAAACCCTGGGTATTGGATGGAACCCTGGAGGCTTGGCGGCGTATAGGGGCCGTCATAACGGTGGCTTTTAAACTCAATGCGACACCAGAGTTGATCCAGAGGTGTAAGTCCCCACATTCTCGCTTCTGTTAACAGTCCGCCGGCAAAACTCGGCATATCCACTGAGAAGGGTTGGGTTGGGGATGGTTGCTCCCCGGGGCCGGCATTTTGAGGAACGGGTTTTTCAACAACCGCAGAAAGTGGTTCCCCTGTGCGGCGATCGAGGACAAAGGTGTCGCCGGTTTTGCTGATACTGATTAGAGCGGGAATCATTTTATCGCCGACCTTGAAATCAGTGAGAACCGGTTGCGAGGCGATGTCGTAGTCCCAGATGTCGTGGTGGACTACCTGAAACACCCAACGCACAAGGCCAGTGCGGTTGTCGAGGGCGACAATGGTATTGGAGAATTTCTTTGCGGCCTCAGAGCGGTCGCCACCGTAATAGTCTGGAGTGGCGACGCCAAAGGGAATATAGACAAGACCGAGTTCTTCGTCTGTGCTTGAAACACTCCAGCTGTTGGGGGTGCCGGGCTGATAGGTTTCGTGGGGTTCAAGCAAAGTGGTGCGTTCGGGATCAGCGGGGTCGAAAGCCCAGACCAGTTCACCACTTTTCAGGTCGTAGGCGCGAATGACACCGGAGGGTTGGTCGATGGTCTGGCCGTCGAGACCGTAGGAGCCGGTAACCACCACATCGCCGGAAACCACCGGTGGTGAAGTGACGTAATAATAAATGGAGGGGTGGGAGCCAAGATTTTTGCGCAGGTCGATGGCGCCGTTGTCGCCAAAATCTGCGCAGGGTTTACCGGTGGCGGCATCAATGGCCAAAAGTCGGGCATCGATGGTGCCCATATAAAGGCGTTCACTGCAGGCGGCGCCTTCTTCCATGCTGTCCAGTTTGGTATAGGCAAGGCCGCGGCAGTTGGCAAAGGCGAGGCCCGTTTCGTTAACCTCAGGGTCAAAGCGCCAAAGCTGTTCCCCTGTTACCGCATCCAGGGCATCGACAATATTGTGGGGCGTACAGGAATAAAGCGTATCGCCTATTTTCAGTGGTGTGCTCTCAAAGGCGAGCGCAGGGGCGCCGCCCTTGTTGGGTGCGGCACCGGTTTCAAAAGTCCAGGCAACCTCAAGGTTGGCGACATTATCTGGCGTAATTTGATCTGCCTGAGCATGGCGGGTGCCGCTCGCGGCATTGCCCCAGGCTGGCCATTCTGTTTCTGCCGTACTGTCTTGAACCGGTTGAGGCGTACTGCCTGCTTTAGGAATACCGGGTTGCCAAATCAAAATCGTCGCGATGGCGACAACAATAACGGCGCCAGCCGCGAGCCATGCGCTGCCGGACAGCCAGGGTTTTTCAACACCGCCGTAGGCGCGGCGACTCCAGGGCATAAGAATAAGAGCGCCAAGAACAGTGAGCAGGCCGACGCGAGGAATCAGCGCCCAGCCATTGAACTCGGCTTCCCAGAATGCCCAGAGCCAGGTTGCGACAAGAACAGCCCCATAAAGCCAGGCGCCTCTGGCGTCTCTTCGCCACAGTAGAGCGGCGGCAATGACAATGGTGAGACCTGCTATGCCGTAGTAGGGGCTGCCGCCGAGGGAGAGCAGGGAAAATCCTCCCACCAGCATGGCAGCGCCAATCATCAAAAGAATAACAGCGATGATACGCAGAAAATATGCGCTCTGGGTTTTCCCTGAATGGATATCTTTATTCATAATTTATAGCTCTTTATGTGGCTTTTGAATGTTATGAATCCGTATCAAGGCTGTTACCTTTTGTCCCTTCAGGGCGGTTAAGCTTGCTGAAGGAATTTACGGATCATCCCTTTTGCTTTTTATAACTCTCGGCAAACTTGGACTGCGCCGCTGCGGTAATGTTGGCGCCCTCGTAACCGGTTCCCATGACGTCTTCAAACCCCTTCATCAATGGCGCTCTTGTGCCGTTGTAGTAGGGAATCACTTCTTCTGCAAACAGCTGGTGACTGCGCGCGGTGGCGGGATAGGATGCCCAGTCAATGCCCATCAACAGATAGGTGCCAAAGCCGCCGGACTTTTCAATTAAGCGGTCTATTTGTTTGCGCGCCATTTCCGGCGTGCCAATAACTGCAGCCCCGGTTTCATTGAGGGTTTCAATGACATTGTCCAGATCAAACCAGTCAATTTCCGGTGCCGGGTTGATATGCGCCAGGTAGTCTTGAAGCATAGACAGGCCGTATTTAACGTCTTCTTTCGCCTGTTCCAGTGTTTCCGCAATATGCATGGGTCCCATCAGCCGCCATTTGCTGCGATCCGGGGTGTGGCCGTGCTTGGCGGATTCGTCTTCAATGACCTGCCAGTGTTCAAGCAGTTTCTCAACGCCAACGGGGTTGGTGGCGGCCACAGACAGTAAGCCCATGCCGTACTTGCCCGCAAGTAAAGGGCCGGAAGGGGAAATTACGCTGACGGTGGCAATGTCGAAATTGGAAAACGGGCGCATTTGCAGGTAGGCGTCCTTGAGGTCAAACCAGTCCGTTTTCATGGTCACGGTTTCGCCTTTAAAGAGGCGCAGAATGACGTCGATGGCTTCCTGAAGGCGCTGACGGTTAGTCATCGGGTCGAGACCGATCATGGTGGCATCCTGCACCAGCTGGCCTGGCCCTATGCCGAACATGGTGCGACCGCCGGTCATATAGTCGAGCTGAACAATGCGATCGGCAACCATAAAGGGATTGTGATAGGGAAGAGATATAACGCCAGTACCAAGCTTAATGCGTTTGGTGCGCTCTGCGGCGGCGGCAATCATCAGTTCTGGACTGCCGATAGTTTCGACTCCGCCGGAGTGATGCTCTCCGATCCAGACTTCGTCATAGCCCAGTTCGTCCAGGTTGACGATGGTCTGAATATCGCGACGCAATGAAAGGTAAGGATTGAGCCCGGGCTTGTGGTAGGGACCCATAAAAAGGCCAAATCGCATCTGGTTATCGGTAAACGTCATTGTGTTCCTCGCAAATTGAAAGTTCGAATAGTGTTGTAATCTCAGTACATTGGCGTTTCATCGTCACTTAAAGGAGATGTAGAAACAGGTTATTGGATAAAGTTATGGTGCCTTTTCCGGTTTGTATTTCTGCCATGTAGATTATTCTTGATGCCGTGTTGCCAACAAAAAAAGCTGAGTATGCTGGCAACTCAGAATCCTGAGCGAGGTTATGCGCTCAAAAATATCAAGTCAACAGAATATGGGCGGTGATTACAGGTTCATATCTTCTTTTCAATTATGCGATATATAACAACATGTTATGCCTGTGATGGTCGGCCTGTTTTATTGGGCTAACCTAGCCTTCAGCTAGCGAGTACTGCCTGCAGCTGTCTTTTTCTTTGTGCTGCACAGCTGCAACCTTTGTGGAATTAATGTTGGGTCACTCCCGCGAAAGCGGGAGTCCAGTGAAATCAATTGGATATAGATTCCCGCCCCCTACATTTAACTGCCTTTTTTATAGGTTTCAGTAAACGAAGCCTGTGCGGCTGCAGTGACTTTGGAGCCTTCATAGCCGGTGGCCATTACGGCGTCGTAGCTTGCCCTGACCGCATCGCCGGTGCCATTAAAGTAGGGCATAACCTCCTGGGCAAACAATTGATGACTGCGCAATGTTGCCGCATGGGGCGCCCAATCCACGCCCATCAGCAGATAGGTGCCAAAGCCGCCAGATTTTTCAATCAGCCGGTTAATTTGATTGCGCGCCATTTCCGGGGTGCCGATGATGGCTGCGCCGCTTTCGTTGAGGGTGTCTACCACTTTGTCGATATCGTACCAATCGATACCTGGGCCTGGGTTGATGTGCTCTCTGTAGTCTTCAAGCAGAGAAAGACCATATTTAACATCTTCTTTTGCCTGCTCGACTGTGTCGGCAAGGTGCATGGGACCCATCAGGCGCCAGTCTTTGCGGTCGGCGACATGACCGTTTTTGGCAGCTTCGGTTTCAACAATATTCCAGTGCTCCAGAAGCTTTTCTACGCCCACAGGATTTGTCGCGGCTACAGAGAGCAGGCCCATGCCAAACTTGCCAGCCGTCATGGGGCCAGACGGTGAAATGACGCCGACGGTGGCCATGTCAAAGTCGGAATAGGGCAGCAGCTGCAGGCGGGCGTCTTTAAGCTCAAACCATTCGGTTTTTTGGGTGACGGTTTCGCCCTTGAAGAGGCGAATAATGGCCTCCAGGGATGCCTGCATATGGCGGCGGTTGTTCATGGGATCCAGTCCCATCATGGTGGCATCCTGAATAATCTGGCCTGGAGCAACGCCAAACATCATGCGGCCTCTGGTTTGGTAGTCGAGCTGGACAATGCGGTCAGCAACCTGAAACGGGTGGTGGTAAGGAAGGGTGATTGCGCCTGTACCCAGTTTGATTCTTT
>JBFXIU010000172.1:0-7171 GCA_050175615.1 Porticoccaceae bacterium
TGATCGTCGCTGATCAGCATTTGCACCTGGCGCGGCCATCCGCCCCCAGGTAATAGGAGGTTAAATTTACGCGGTGGATAATTTCATCCACAGAAGGCGCAGCTGCATCCTCAGCCACGGCGGGTACAGCGAACCAGGGCAGCGCCACGACTGCCGCCACAGAGGCTATTTTTTTCAGTGTCATCCAGCTGTTGAGGGCTAGCAATTTCATTTTCAACTCCTTATGCCGCTTTAAAAAGCAAACGTCTGAATACGGTGACCAGGGCTGGCAGAATCACCAGGGTGGCGACACCGGCGCTAAGTATGATGGTGGCAATAAAGATACCCACCGTTTGATAGGGCACCAATGGCGCCACCAGCAATGGCAGGAACCCGGCACTGAGAACAATGGCATTGCGGCTGATGGCGCGCGCCGGCTCGCCAAAGACTTCTTTAACCGCGACAAACCAGTCACCGCCTTTGGCCACCGCCTCGCGACTGCGGGCGAGGAAGTGGATGGAGTAGTCCACCGCAAGCCCCAAACTCAGGGAGCTGAGAATGGCCACGGGCATATCGTAGTCTTTGCCGATGAGGCCAATAATGCCATAGATCATACCCACCGTGAGCGTCAACGGAACCATGGAAAGCAGGCCAAAGAGCAGAGAGCGGAACAGCACAATCATCATTGCCAGTACCACCACAAAGGAGCCCATAAAGGAACCGAGCATACCCACCACCATTTTTTCCTGCCAGATGACGTTGATATAGGTCAGGCCAAACCATTCCGCCTTGATGCCGTTGGGAGCCGGGTTGGCGGCAACAAATTCGTTCAGCGACGCCACCACTGCTTCCATATCCTGATTATCGCCACTGGTGAGTTGTATCCACAGATTGGCGTGACTGTAATCGGGAGTGACGAAATGCCAGAGGTCGTGGGGGCGGTGACTGTTCTGGTAGGTGATCAGCGTTTGACCCACCGCGTTGGCGCTGTCGGGAATGCGGTACTGAGCCTGATCGCCAAGGAGCAATTCCCGATGCACGGTTTTGACCACGTCGACCACAGAGTTGATTTTGCCGACCTTTTCCTCCGCCAGCAAATGCTTCTGCAATGCATCCACCCAGGCCAGGGTTTGCGGCTGTTTGAAAATTTCCGCGCCCTGCCGCTGCTCGTCGAGGAACAGCATGATGTCGTCCCAGGCAAAATAGTCGTCATCGGCGGCGGACGCCATTTGCTCTTCGGCGTAGGCGGTCAGTTCCGCCAAGGCCTCCACGGCGCCGGGATTTTGGCTGGCAAGGGTTTTAATTTGTTCGCCAAACTGGTCAAACACAGCCACATTCAAGCCTGAGCTTTCGGCAGCGGCGCGCTTGTCCGCCAGTTTGGTGAGCATGGCGTCGCTATCGAATGCAGACAGGTCCGCATCGGGTTTCAGTGACAAATAGGCCATATAGGTGCCGCCGAAGTGGTCGTTGAGGACTTTGTCGGCAATGCGGATATTGTGTTTTTCGGCAAACCATTTGATGGGGTTGTCGTTAATGACAATTTTGCTGATGCCGTAGGCGGCCACCGCACTGAGCAACAGGGTAACAATCAGTATTGGCCAGGGGCGCGACACGGTGCCGCGCCCCACAAACGCCATGGCGCGCCCCATCAGGGTGTGATCCTCTTCGCCTTCGCTGCCGACATGGCCGTAGCCCTCAAGTTTTTTGTCAGGAATCAACATGAGATAGGCGGGTATAAACAATATGGTCAGCAGCCAGGCGAGAAACACGCCAATGGCGACAAAAAGCCCAAACACCTGCACCGGGGGAATGGGTGTCAGCGCCAGAGAGGCGAAACCGGCCATGGTGGTCAATGTGGTAAACAGCATGGGCTTGAACAGGGTGTGCATGACCTCTTCAACGGTTTTGCGCTTGTCGCGAATCGCCGGATAGCGGTCAAAAAACTCTGACAGAATGTGAATGGCGTCGAGCACGGCAATGGGCATGACGAAGATAGGAATCATGGAACTCATGATATGAATGGTGTTGCCGGTGATCACCAGCAGCGCCATGGTGCTGAGGGCGCTGACCATGGCGACAATCATCGGCGACACCACCAGTATCAGGCGCTTGAAAAACCACCACAGCAGCAGAAAGATCACCAGCATGGCCAGGGGCGCGGAAATCGCCATCTGGATAAACATTTCAACACCAAAGGTGTCCTCCGCCACCGGCAGGCCGGTGATATAAACCTGATCGCCCCCCTGCCAATTGGCGGTGAATTTTTCCACTTCCTTGCTGATGCGGTAAGACAGGGTCTTGCTGGTGAGGGGCAGGTAGAGGGCAATGGCCTTGCCGTCTTCCGACACCAGGGTGCCGTTCAGAAACGGAATATTCTGCGCCCGCCGACGAATCTCCAGCGCCTCTTCATCGCTGGCGGGCGGCTCCGGCATCAGCCAGGAAAAATTGACCACCCCCAGTCCGCCCTGCTCGATATTGTCGACTACGGACGGGGCAATCATATCCATCTCAACCACGCCCTTATAACTGCCGGGATTGTCTTCATCCGGCCACGACAGGGTTTTGGCAAACTCGGTGAGCTCGTAAATTCTGCTCAGCGACTGGGTGTTAAACACCCCTTGCGGATGCTCCTCGTTGACCACGCCCACCACCACCATGTCGGAGAGGGCGAACTCCTTTTTGTTGTGCTCGTGGAAAATCCGCACCGGCTCCTCTTCCGAGAGCATGTTTTCCGGGTCGGTATCCACCACGACTTTGTGAAGGTAGGGCACATCGACAAAATTGGGCACTGCGGCAAGGCCAATCAACAGCACAGTCATAACAACCATCACCCAGGTGACTTTTTTGGGATGATTGAGTGCGTAGTGAACAAACCTGTCTTTAACGGCGGAGGCGACCATTGGATAAATCCCTGAAAATTTCTGTTGCAAATATATTAGATCATACTTATATTAGAAACAACTAATTTATTTGTTGCTACTCAATGATGGATATTGAACAAATGCAGGCCAACGCAGGCGAAGCCACCGAGCTGCTGAAAATTCTCGCCAACCCGTCGCGACTGATGGTGTTGTGCGCCCTGGTAACCCGCGAGCACACGGCGGGAGAACTGGAAGAACTGGTCGGCCTGAGTCAGTCGGCGGTTTCCCAGCACCTGGCAAAATTGCGCTTGCAGAATATTGTCGCCACCCGGCGCGACGGCCAGAAAATCTACTACTCCATCACCGATGGCAAAGCACGGGCGCTGCTGGAAACTTTGCACGATACCTATTGCGGAGAGTTGTAGTTGCAACCCGTGGTGGTGATTCAGGAACTGAGAATTTTGCTGATATGACAGACTCATTCAACAAGCCGAGGTGTAACCATGGCTAAGATCGTAATCATCGGCGCTGGCATTGGCGGAATTCCCATGGCCTATGAGGTGCGCGAAGAACTGGGCAGGGAACACAAAATAACCCTGGTCTCCGACACGCCCGAGTTTCACTTCGTGCCCTCCAACCCCTGGGTGGCTGTTGACTGGCGAACGCGCAAGGAAATCAGCGTCCCCCTGGCTCCGACCATGGCAAAAATGGGCATCGACTTCATCGCAGTCGGGGCAAAGCGGATTCTGCCGAACCACAACCAGGTAGAGCTTGGCGACGGTACTGTGCTGGATTACGACTTTTTGGTTATCGCCACCGGACCCAGACTGGCCTTTGACGAAGTCAGCGGCCTCGGCCCAAATGGTTACACTCAATCGGTATGCCATGTGGATCACGCCGAAGCGGCGCGGAGTAAATGGCTCGAATTTGTCGAAAACCCCGGCTCCATTGTGGTCGGCGCCGCCCAGGGCGCCTCCTGTTTTGGCCCCGCCTACGAATTTGCCTTTGTTATGGATGCCGACCTGCGCAAGCGCAAAATTCGCGACCGCGTGCCCATCACCTATATCACCCCGGAGCCCTATATCGGCCACATGGGGCTGGACGGTATCGGCGATTCCAAAACTCTGCTGGAGAGCGAATTCCGCGAGCGCCATATCGACTGGATTACCAACGCCAAAATTATTGGCGTTGAAGACGGGATAATGACGGTGGCCGAGTGCGACACTCAAGGCCAGGAAATCAAACGCCACCAGCTGCCCTTTAAGTACTCGATGATTCTACCCGCCTTTACCGGAGTCGATCCGGTTCGCCATGTGGAGGCGGAAGGCCTTATTAATCCACGGGGTTTTGTCATTGTCGACAAGCACCAGCGCAACCCCAAATACGCCAATATTTTTGCCGTCGGCGTCTGTGTCGCCATCGCCCCCAATAAACCGACCCCCGTGCCCACCGGCGTGCCCAAAACCGGTTATATGATTGAATCCATGGTGGCGGCGACGGTAAAGAATATTCAGGCTGTTATTAAAGGCGAGGAACCCAAAGAAGTGGCCACCTGGAATGCTGTGTGCCTGGCGGATATGGGTGATACCGGCATTGCCTTTGTCGCCCTGCCCCAGATACCACCGCGCAATCTTACCTGGGCGAAAAAAGGCAAATGGGTGCATCTCGCCAAAATTGCTTTTGAAAAATATTTTCTCCACAAGGTAAAAAGTGGCCAAACCACGCCTTTTTACGAGAAGCAAATGCTCAAATTACTGGGCATCAAAAAACTCAAAGATTGAGAGGAAAATCACCGTGAACATTGACCGCCTTGTTTTCGCCATCGCTGGCAGTTTTATTTTACTTTCCCTGCTATTGAGCCAACTCCATTCCATTTACTGGCTGTGGTTTACAGCCTTTGTCGGCGCCAATATGCTGCAGGCGGCGTTTAGCGGCTTTTGCCCGCTGGCCGTTATCCTGAAAAAGCTCGGCAAGCCCTCTGGCTGCGCTTTCAATTAACTGTGTGGTACTTTTTAAGGCGTATACCCAGCCATACCAGACGGTGGTCAGAAGATTGCCGTCTGGACGTTACCAATGGCGCCAAGGGCTCACGGCTGTGCGGCCAGAACACCCCGCCAGAGCAAACCTCCAGACCGGCATAGGATGGCAACACATAGTCGGCGCGCATGCCCCATTCTGCGGTATGGCTGGACGCCAGGGGATTTTGTGGCGAATGCTCCGCAGCCCCTTTGCTGACAGGGACAAAATCGCTGTTGACATAAGCTGAGGTCAACAGCTGACCAATTGCCCCTGGCAGGGCATCGCCTTCGTCGGGCGAGGCATTGAGATCACCGAGAATTACAAAGCGCTTTTGGGTTTCTGAATCAGGATTTAAACCACCTTTTGCACCTATGTCATCGTAGATATAGGCGTCCGCTGCCGAATCAATATAGTCCTTCCAAAAACGAATTTCATCATGGTTGCGACGGCCATTTCTATCTTCTGCGCCATCAAATACCGGCGGTGTGGGGTGGGCGGCGAGAACATGAATCACCTCGCCACCGATGTCTACAGGAATATCCCAGTGGGATTTTGACGACAGTGGCAAGCGTTGCCATATCTCACGGGAATACCAGGGTTCGCCACTGTCGACGACAACAGGCGCCAAGGCGCCGGGCATGGCACGCCAGGGAAAGTTACGAAACGTTCGCACCCCGCCATACCTGATGGGAAACCGCGACAACAACGCCATACCGTATTGCCCCGAATAATGGCCATACCCCCAGGCATCATCCGCCTCCCCCAGTTGCCCGTTGCCGTTGAGATCGAAACCTGAATCCACACCGGAATTCACTGGCGCCACAAACCTGTAGGCATAGTCAATTGCCGCCGCCCCTCTCTGGGGGCGATTGAGGTAGTTGCGCTGAAAGGCGTCGATGCCCTGGCTCTGGGGGCGAATATAATCAAACTCGTTGAGCAACAAAATATCCGGCCTGACATGCTGAATAATTTCCGCAATATTGCGCAATTGGGGATGATCTGTTGTCGACAGGGCGGCGATGACCGCTGAAAGCATCGGCTTTTGATTCTGGGCAGAAAAATTACCGCCCTCAATGCTGACATTAAATGTGGCAATGCGCACGCAGGGTTCCTCCTTGGAATACGCAAAAACCGAGACCAGTAGCAACACACCAACAAGCCTTGCCCACCCCATCAATTTGCTCACCCTACTCTGCCAAGCTCGATGACGGCGACACTAGCATCAGTCTATGACAATGGTAGTTATTCAAGCACGGCTTCAGCAACGAAATTCAATTTGATCCCGGTTAACGGGTTGCCGGGTCATAAAACGGTCACCGAACTGCTACAAATTCGTCGCCAAAATGCCATCTTGCCACCACAGAATCACAGCGGGAACACATAGATTCCAACCTAACCTTATGGAGACACAACATGAAATTCCCGCTGCTCACAGCCTGCTCTGTGCTGGTACTGTCATCTGTTTTGGGCGCCCAGGCATTTGCGCAAACCACTTCTGCGGCCATCCTCGGCAAAATTTTCGACGCCGACGGCAAGCCCGTCAACAATGCCAGCATCGTGGTAAAAGACACGCGAACAGGGGCTTTGAAGACCCTTTCTTCCAACGAAGCAGGGGCATTTCTGGCCAGCAATTTGCCGGTCGGTGGCCCCTATATTGTTACCGTTAACGGCGATAAATCCGTGACCGTCGATTCCATCGACCTCGGCGACACCTACAACCTCATCATTGACATGGATGGCAGTGGCATACAGGAAGTATTGGTGGTTGGTGACAACATAGAGATGGTGAACGTGGCTGCAGGGCCGGCCGCCACCTTTACATCCTTTGATCTGCAAACGGCGCCCGCTTTTGATCGCGACATCAAGGATGTCTACGCTATTGATCCCAGGCTCAATGTGGACAACCCTGAAGATGGCGCCGCCCTGAATTGCGCGGGCAAGCATCCCCGCTTTAACAGTATCACTCTGGATGGGGTCAGCCAGAACGACCGCTTTGGCCTCAATGAAAACGGTTATTCCACCGCCACAGGCATGCCGTTTCCCTATGACGCCATCGAGCAGGTGGCGGTGGAACTGGCGCCCTTCGATGTCAAATACGGTGGTTTTTCCGCCTGCAATATCAATGCTGTCACCCGCTCAGGGCAGAATGACTGGCATGGCAAGGTGTTTTTCGAATGGACCAATGACGATCTCCGTGGCGACTCCATCGAAGTCAATGGCAAGACCGTTAATTTTGACTCCGATCCCTATAACGAGCGCATCAAAGGTTTGAGCTTTGGCGGCCCTCTTGTCGAAGACAGGCTGTTTATCTA
>JBFXIU010000173.1:0-7134 GCA_050175615.1 Porticoccaceae bacterium
GAGGTTGCGCGGTCTGTTATTGCGCTCGCTCATCTTGGGCATCAAGAGTGCGAGCCAAGTATCTGTAAAAAGACAACCGAAACCGAAATCATTCAATTTGCTAAATCGCAAATAGATAACGCAATTTAAGCCAATTGGACGACTGATTTAATCGAGTGGGGATTGATATGAATATTGAACAAGCCATCAAGCGCATTGCGCGCCTCAATGAAAACATCCAAGGAATGGGTGATTCTCTCTTTATGTTGAGGGGGAATAAAGAAATTTTTATTGCCGTGAGCGTTGGTCACGGCCAGCATAAACCTATCTGTATGGACTACAGCACTTTCTCAGAAGTCATCGAAACAATGATTGAGAAAAATAAGGCCGAAATAGCCAAATTGCAGCCTATCGTGGATATGGCCAATGCGGCATTAAAAGGAGTTTTGTCATGAGCAAATTCAACATAAACGGCCACCCTATCATTGCGCCCTGCCGTAGCGATGCAATCAGCATCTTTCTTGAGAATTTTGCTGATTCTCCCTTTATCCGACTTGTGGTGAAGCCATGGAAGTGAAACATACGCCAGGGCCGTGGCACTTTGAGGATAAGCGCCCTCATCACAATGGCTTCTCCATATTTTCTGGAAGTCAGTACGTGGCTTTTGTTGGTGATTCTGACTCAATTACCAATGCTGCCGATAACGCCCGAGCAATCGCCGCCACCCCTGATTTGTTAAGGGAATTAACAAACCTTCTTTTGTGGGCCCAAGAGGTTCACAAAAAAGGCCCGCACGCAAGCGTAAATTACGCAGGCATGGATGACGCACGTGTCGCAATTAAAAAAGCAACGGGGGTGTGGCATGAATAATGAAATGAGCCCTTATAAGGATCTGGGCGACATCTGTGACCCAACAGACCAAGAGTACGACCCGTTAACCGGCAGCTGGGTGCCGCAAGAGCCCGGCTTTGACTGGCCGTTAACGTTAACGCTGGCTGCGGGCTGTATCGCGGCAATTTTATTGATGGTGTGGCTATGAACAAAATAACTACTATTCGTGCCAGCTCCCTGGCCGATTTATTTGATTGCCCCAAACGCTGGTATACCCGGAACATTCTTAAAAAGAGCACCCCGGCAAGTTCCAGGGCAAGGCTGGGTACCAGCATTCATGCCGGCACAGAAACATATGACTTAGCCAAACTGCAGGGCAACCCTATTTCTGTAGATGATGCCGCTGGCTCAGTCATAGAAACCCTGTACGCAACCGATGATGAAGAAATTGACTGGGGCGATGAAAGCCCCCAGCAATTGGAAAACATTGCCTTGGCATTGCATACAAAGTATTGCGTGGAAATCGGCAGTAAGACTGACTATAAAGCCGTTGAAGTCCGCTGCAACCCAGTCACATTTGAAGATATCGGCATCAAGCTGACCGGCTCGGTTGACCGGATTTATAAAACCGAAGATGGAGAACTGGGCATTGCCGATATCAAAACCGGTGCCACTGCCGTATCCGCTGACGGAACAGTTAAAACCGGCCAGCACATTGCCCAGCTGGGCGTCTACAACATGCTGGCTGAATTGACCCTGCAGGAAGAAATCACTGGCGAGGCCAAAATCATTGGTCTGAACACAGGCAAAACGCCTGCCGCCCAGCGAGTTGGCATTGGCTCTATTCCCAATCCAAAAAACATTCTGCTTGGCGATGACGAAAATAAAGGCTTTTTAGAACAAGCAGCCTCAATCGTCCAGTCCGGTGTTTTCTATGCAAACCCACGATCAATGCTGTGCAGCGCCAAGTTTTGCCCAGCTCACCCAACTTGTAAATATAGAGGGTGACATGCGGCTAATTGATATCACCGGTCATAAATTCGGGCGACTTGTTGTAAACAGGCGCATTGAAAACATTGGTCCACACGTCGCATGGCTGTGTACGTGCGAGTGCGGCACAAAGGTAAATGTTCGTGGGCATAGCTTGCGAAAGGGAGATACCACTTCGTGTGGCTGCTTCAGATCTGAAAAACTAAAAATTGAGAAAACTCTCCACGGCAAATATAACTCACCAACATACAGAAGCTGGAGGGCGATGTTAGCCAGATGTCAAAAACCAAGCCACCGCCAGTTTAAAGATTATGGCGGGCGTGGGATAGCGGTATGTGAAGAGTGGATTAATAGTTTTTCGGCATTCTTCAACGACATGGGGGAGCGACCAGAGGGGAAAACGCTCGACAGAATTGATAACAACGGCAACTACACGCCAGGCAATTGCCGGTGGGCCACTCGCTCACAACAAAATAGCAATCGGCGCTTCTTTAAAAAAGGACCAACACAATGAATAGCTCAACCACTTTACAAGAGGCTCGCATAGCGAAGCCATCACAGCCAGTAGCAGCAGGCTTTTTTAACATAGATAGCTTTGCTCTTATCCAGCGGGTAGCAAAAGCATTCTCATCTTCAAATTTGGTGCCAGCTCAGTACCAGGGAGATAACGGCATTGCAAACTGCATGATTGCCTTGAATATGGCCCAAAGAATGAGCGCAGATCCTTTGCTTGTGATGCAAAACCTGTATATGGTACACGGCCAGCCGGCATGGTCCAGTAAGTTCTTGATTGCCACCGTCAACGCATGCGGCCGTTATTCTTCCCTTCGATACGAGTGGAAAAACGAGGACAAGCCGGATTCAGACGAATATGGGTGCCGCGCCTGGGCTGTTGAAAAGGAAAGCGGCGAGCGGCTTAATGGAATCTGGGTAACCTGGAAGATGGTCAGGGCCGAAGGCTGGGCAAGCAAGAATGGCTCAAAATGGAAAACCATGCCAGACCAGATGTTTATGTACCGGGCAGCTTCTTTCTGGGTGCGCACCAATGCTCCAGAACTGTCTATGGGCTTTCAGACCCAAGAAGAAGTCATTGACACGATTGATGCCACGCAAGATGAAAAGGGCCGAATTGTTGTCAATACAGAATCGCTCCGTCAGGCCAATTCAGAGCAAACAAAGCCAAAGGCAAAGAAAGATGTTGATGCCCAGGACGTAGATGTTCGCCCTGTTGCTGAAGATCAGGAGCAAGAGCCGCGAGATCACATCGACCAAGAAACCGGTGAGGTTACCCGACAGCCAGAAGCTCAAGCATCAATCATGCCTGATGACGATGATGATCCATTTCTTGAAAAAACGCCAACTGAATCTGCGAATCCCGCAAAAAATTACGTTGACACTCGCACTCGTCGCAGGGCCAATGTGGAGTAACGAATGAAAATCAATCATATCAATATTGAGAGCGTCCTGGGCATATCCGCTGTTGATGTTGCCCTGACCAAAAAAGTTAACTACTTCATGGGCAAAAACGGTGCCGGCAAGAGCAGCGTCAAGGAAGCCATCAAGCTGGCCCTGCTTGGCCAGCCCGAGCGGGTTACCCTGAAAAAAGAATACGGGTCATTGATTCACAATAATGGCAAGGCGGGTGTTGTTTCTCTTGACCTCGAGGAGGCAAGTAGCAATGAGGCCAGTTTTGTTTTGCCAAAAGGCGCTCATTCAGCCCCTGAATTCAAATCCGCTATAGTTTATTGTCTTGATCCGCATTTATTTGCGGCACTGAAGCCGGAAGAAAAACGCGCATTCCTGTTTGGGCTTACCGGCACCAAGGTAAACCGTGAGGCTATCAGTAAACAGTTGGCCGAAGCCGGCGTATCCGCTACTGTGATTGATTCAGTTATGCCAATGCTTCGTCAGGGTTTTGCTGCTGCGGCCAGTTATGCAGAATCCCAGCGCAAAGAATGCCGTGGGGCATGGCGTGGGGTAACTGGCGAGACCTACGGAGAGGTGAAGGCCCAAACATGGCAGGCTGAATTGCCGAGCCGGCCGGATGATGGCGGCAATATTTCTATTGCTGAGCTTGAGCAATCGCTGTCAGTTTTGCGTGCCAACCTGGCCGAAAACAACCAGGCACTGGGCGCGGCAAGAAAAGACAGGGCAACAAGAGCGGCAGCACAAACCAATCTTGATGCCCTGAAAAAAGACGCATCGAGGCTGGAGCGCGTAAAAGCAAAGATTGCGGTTGATGATGCCGAATATGACCGCATTAAGGCGGATTATGACGAGTGCGCATTACGTGCCGGGTCAGCCAAGCGAGAAGGCCTGATACACGACCTGGCCCGCTACCTGAACGGATTTGTAAAGCATTGCAGCACCGGTAATGATTCTTTTGACCGGGAAGCAGCACAAGCTGTCGCACGATATGAAGAACAGCATGGCAATGTCCTTGCGGGTGTTGCGCGTGATCCGGAAGCGGAAAAACGATTACCGGAGCTTAAAGCGGCATTGGAGTTAATGGAAAGCACGGTTCGCAACAACCAGCGTGATTTAACAATTTGCGAGCATGCCGCTGAAACATTAGAGAAAACTGCAGGCAACCAGCTACCAAGCGTGGACGCTATTGATGAAAAAATCAAAACTATTGAAGCACTGATTAAAACCATTGAGGCAGATATCCGTACCTACAGTGAAAAACTGGAAGTTGAAAAAAATGCGGCTCACGCTTCTGAATCAGCCGAAAAGCGGACAAAGCAGGCGCAGGAATATCACCAGCAGGCCATAGCTTGGGGCGTTGCACTGGATCTGTTATCGCCTGATGGTATACCGGCTCAGATCCTGCGGGATGCGTTGGGGCCATTCAATGAGATGCTGTCAAGCGTAGCTGAAATATTTGGATGGGCATCCGTACTGCTTGATGGTGACATGAACCTGACTTTTGGCGGCCGGCCTTACCCGCTGCTTTCCGAGTCTGAAAAGTGGCGGGTAGATGCTGTTATTGCCCTGGTGGTTTCACGCCTGGCCAATCTGAATTTTGTTGTCCTGGATCGCTTTGATGTGCTGGATTTTGATGGGCGAAATGACTTGATAGATGGCCTTGATAACTTGGCCGCCGATGATTATGTGGATACCGTACTGGTCATGGGTACCGTTAAAGCCAAGCCTGATTTATCGGACTTTCCTGAGACAGATGTGTTTTGGGTGGAAGGCGGATCACTGGCAAGCAAGCAACTTCTTAAAAAGGTGGCGTAATGGCATCTGTTAATAAGGTCATATTGGTGGGAAATCTGGGTCGTGATCCAGAAATCCGGCACAGCCCCGACGGATCTGCAATGTGCAATGTTTCCATTGCCACCACCTCAAGCTGGAAAGACAAAAACACTGGCGAGCGCAGGGATGAAACTGAATGGCACCGTGTTTCATTCTTTGGCCGTCTGGCTGAAGTAGCCGGTCAGTACCTCAAAAAAGGCAGTGCCGTGTATGTAGAGGGCCGTATCAAAACACGCAAATGGCAGGACAAGGAGACCGGACAGGATCGCTTCTCTACCGACATCATTGCCGACCAGATGCAAATGTTGGGTGGCCGTGATGATAGTGGATATCAAAACGCAAACAAAGCTCCACAAGAGCGACCAGCCCGGACACAAACTCCGCAAAGGCAGCCGCAAACACAATCAGCTGGATCAAGGGCAATCATGGATATGGAGGATGACGTCCCCTTTGCTTGCCCGCGCGGCTTCATGCTTCACGTTATTTAAGGATTAATATGTGGTTTAAAAATTTAAAGCTATTCCGCCTCATGCCAGAATTCAATTTCACAGCCGCGGATCTTGAAACCAAACTTGAGCGGCAACTATTCCAGCCGGGCGGCCAGTTAGAAATGCAAAACATGGGCTGGGTGCCTCCATGCGGGGGGTGACCTGGTTCACGCGCTTGATGGTCAGTATCTGCTATCGCTTCGAGTGGAAAAGAAACTGCTCCCCGCTTCTGTCGTTAATCAAGCGACACAGGAGCGGGTTCATGAAATCTGGGCAGGGCAAGGCTACAGACCCGGTCGCAAACAGCTTAAAGAAATCAAGGAACAGGTTACAGAAGAATTATTGCCCAAAGCTTTTAGTATTTTCCGTGACACCAAAGTTTGGATAGACATCCGGAACCACTGGTTGATTATTGATGCGGCTTCAGCAGGTAAGTCCGATGAAGTTATTGGCATGCTGGCCAAAGTACTGGATCCGCTTCCGGTGCAAAGCCTGTTTACTGAACTGTCGCCTTCTGCCGCCATGACTGAATGGCTGCTACAGGATGAGGCCGCCGCCAACTTCACTATTGACCAAGACACGGAATTACGTTCCAGTGCAGAGAATGGCGCCACGGTGCGTTTTATCAAGCAACAGCCAGATCATCACGACACATCAAAGCATATCCAGTCTGGCAAACAATGTACCCGCCTGGCATTGACCTGGGCGGACCGGATTTCATTTGTGCTGAATGAATCACTGGATATCAAACGTGTTACGCCGCTGGACATTCTGACGGAAGGCTGCGACTTTTCAAGCATGGACGACACAGAACGCTTCGATGCTGACATGACGCTGATGTGTGCTGAGCTGGCCAAGCTGCTGGATGATCTGGTTCTGGCGCTGGGCGGTGAAAGAGTGAGGCAAGGCAATGAACAGAAAGCAGCGTAGATCAAAGCCCAAAAAGCGAACAGTCATTGATTACGATCTTTTCCAGAAGCGGTTTGATTATCTGATCGAATCAAACATTCATCGCCCGTTGACCCAAGATGAAATTAACAATTTTCACGCCCCGTGGCAGGCTGCGATCAACAGCTTGCGTTTCGGCATGATGACGGAAGAAGAGTATTTCACTCTGTCAAAAATGCTGATACTCGGCACTGAACTAGCTGGCTTGATTGGCCAATATGACAAGTCAGGAAAAATAATAGAGGCTGGTAATGGATACCAAAAATACGGCAATCTTCTTGGGATTATTGGTGATCGACATACCGAAACCGGTAAATACATTGCTGCCGGCGATGAGCTTAACGCACTGGAAGAAGCCAAAAATACGAATCTGGAGCTGCTTGAGCTGGCTAATTACGCGCACGTTATTAAAGCTGCCAGGCAGACCGGTCTCATCGTTGGGAGCATGCTTCGCACGGCATCAAGGAAACAATATGCAGCAAGAAAAAATGGAGCGCCCCATCACACCACGGCTTAAGCATTTTAAGCCTGGCAGCCTGGTCACGCTCAAGATCGACAAAAAGCAGTACACAATCGGGCATCGTAAAGATGACCGATACGTCTGGCTGTCTGAAGCAGCGTTTGCTGGGCTGGATTG
>JBFXIU010000174.1:0-7129 GCA_050175615.1 Porticoccaceae bacterium
CATCGAGACCAAACACATGGACCTGCCCGACGACAACAAGCAGGCCGTGTACACCCGCATGATCTCCGAGCGCAACAACATCGCGGCGGCCTACGAGGCCGAGGGCGAAGAGGAGGCGCGCAAGATACGCACCGAGACCGACATGAGCGTGTCCATCCTGCTCTCGCAGGCGGCGGCCGAGGCGGCCGAGACCATCGCCGAGGGCGAGCGCACCTACATGGAGATACTGGCCGAGGCCTACAACGCGCAGGAGAAGGCGGAGTTCTACGCCTTTGTGCGCGCGCTGGACGCCGCCAAGGTGGCGCTGAAAGGCGGCGACACCACGCTGATCTTGTCCAGCGATTCGCCGCTGGCGCAGGTGTTCTATAACAACTAAAGGCATGCCGATGCAGTTGGCAGGGGAGGCCCGGCATGGAGAACCTGCACGACCCCAAAACGCTGGACAACGGCGCCGCGTTCGACTGGGGGCGCACGTCTGAGAGCTATGCGCGCTACCGCGACGTCTACCCCGAGGCCTTCTACCGGAAGATGCAGGCGCTGGGCCTTGCCACGCCGGGCCAGCAGGTGCTGGACCTGGGCACGGGCACCGGCGTGCTGCCGCGAAACCTGGCCGGCTGTGGCGCGCGCTTTGTGGGCGTGGACGCCGCGGCGCCCCAGATAGAGCAGGCGCGCCGGCTGAGCGCCGAGGCCGGGCTGGACATCGAGTACCGGGTGTGCGCGGCCGAGGACATCGATTTCGAGGACGACCGCTTCGATGCGGTGACCGCCTGCCAGTGCTTCCATTATTTCGACACGCAGCGCCTGATGCCCAAGCTGCACCGTGCGCTGAAAGACGGCGGACTGCTGGGCATCCTCTTCATGGCATGGCTGCCGGGCGAAAGCGACATCGCCCGCCGCTCGGAGGCGCTGGTGCTGCGCTACAGCCCGCAGTGGACCGGCGGCGGCTGGCAGCGCACGCTGCTGCAGGCGCCGCAAAACACCGAGGAGAACGGCTTTCGCCTGGTGCAGAACATCGCCTTCGACGTGCCGGTGGCCTTCACGCGGGAGAGCTGGAACGGCCGCATGAAGGCCTGCCGCGGCGTGGAGGCCGCCCTGGCGCCCGAGGCGGTGGCCCGCTTTGAGGCGGAGCACCTGGCCCTGCTGGAAAAAACGGCGCCCGAGGCCTTCACGGTGCCCCACCAGGCGCTGATGCTGGTGCTGCAAAACGGCAAGGCCGCCACGGCGGCGGGCCGGTGAACGGCGCTGCGCAGGATCTTCTTGTGCAGGGTGCTTTTTGTGTAGTATAATAGGCCGGTGTGCGGGTTTTTAAACGGCATAGGGCCCAGTGTGTGAGGACAGCGGATGTGGAAGCGTAAGGGATTAAAAAAGGCGGCCCGTGCGGTGCTGCGTGTAAACTATGTGCGCGCGGTGGTCGTCTGTGCCATTTTGGCGGTGTTTGTGGGCGCCTATGGTTCCTTTGTGCCCAACAGCGTGCGCGACGAGCTTGCCGACAACCTCACAGCCATCACCCGTGTGCCCATGAGCAACGCGGAGATCGTGAACGATGTGGTGAGCCAGTTCCTGCCGCAGGACCCCCTGGTGGAGATCACCTCCCATGTGCGCGCCACCAACGGCATTTTGGCCGGTGTGGTGAACAACGCCACCAAGTCGGGCTCGTTCGTGTTCGGCATCCTGAACGGCATCAACCAGGTGGTGTTCGGCGGGCACGTCATGGCGGGCATCATCATTTTGGTAGGGGCGGCGCTGTTGTTCCTGTACTGGATGTTCGTGGGCAATGTGCTGCGTGTGGGCGAGTGCCGCTTCTTTTTGGAGAACCGCGCCTATCCCGACACCCGCATCAGCCGCATCCTGTACTTGTTCAAGATACGCCGCGTGGGCAAGACCGCCGTCATCATGTTCTTCAAAATGCTGTTCATCGTGTTGTGGAGCTTCACCATCGCCGGTGGATTCATCAAGGCCTACAGCTACCGGCTGGTGCCCTACATCGTGGCCGAAAACCCGGACATCAGCCGCAAGGGCGCGTTCCGCCTGTCGCAGCAGATGATGCGCGGGCAGAAGTGGAAGACCTTCCTGCTGGACGTCTCCTTCTGGGGCTGGAACATCCTGTCGCTGTTCACCTTCAATATTTTGGCCTATCTCTACGTCAACCCCTACAAGGCGGCCGTCAAGGCCGAGCAGTACATCATTCTGCGCGAAAAGGCCAAGGAGGGCCAGCTGGCCGGCGCCGCGCTGATGAACGACCCGTACCTGCTGGGGCGCGAATTGCCGCTGGATGCCCCGGTGCAGCCACAGGAGGCGCTGGTTACGCCGCAGACGGCGGCGCAGGAGTACCCGGCCGAGCTGTTCGGCATTTTGGAGGCGCCCGGCCGCAAGTGGCTGAGCGCCGACTGCCACCGCCGCTACAGCCTGGGCAATTTGGTGCTGATGTTCTTTGCCTTCTGTGTGGTGGGCTGGCTGTGGGAGGTGTTTGTGGACCTGTTCAACACCGGCACCTTCGTGAACCGCGGCACGCTGCACGGGCCCTGGCTGCCCATCTACGGCACGGCCGGCGTGCTGGTGGTGGTGCTGTTCCGCCGCTGGGTCGACCGGCCCATCCTCGTCTTCTTTATGGTGATGGGTTTCTGCGGCCTGCTGGAGTTTGGCACCAGCTGGGTGGTGGAGCTCATCACGGGCCGCCGCTGGTGGGACTACAGCGGCTATTTCCTGAACATCGACGGCCGGGTGTGCCTGGAGGGCCTGCTGGTGTTCGGCATCGCGGGCTGCCTGGGCATCTACCTGCTGGGCCCCATGCTGGACGACGTCTTCAACAAGATACCAAAAAAAACACGCGCCACCCTGTGCACCGTGCTGGTGCTGGTTTTCGCCGTGGACCTGGGGTATTCCGCCTACAAGCCGAACATGGCCACCAGTGTTTCGGTGGCCGCGGGTGGCACCAGCCAGCCGGCGCCAGCCGGGCAGGCCGCTGCCGGCCAAGGCCCGCTTGTGCATGGGCCCGCGCGCCGGGCGGATTGAATTTGCCCGGCGGATGTGGTACCATATGGGACGCCGCCGCCGTGTGCCCGAAGCGATAGATGGATGCTTTTGAAATCAGCGCAGGATGTGTGCAGCCAAGCTGAATAGGCCCTTTTGGTAACAAACCGCTGCCAAGATGACAAAGTGTATTTCAAATGGATATGCGCCTGTAGCTCAGCAGGATAGAGCACCTGCCTCCTAAGGGAGTGTTGCAACAACTGCCTTTTGCCCCTTCCGGGGTTGCCAGAATTGAATATGCGCTTGTAACTCAGCTGGATAGAGTGCGTCCCTCCTAAGGACGAAGCCGGGGGTTCGAATCCCTTCAAGCGCGCCAAGAGTCAAGCTGCAAACCCGCTTAAATACTGGGTTTGCAGCTTTTCTTATATGGGAGAGGAAATTGTGTTTTTGAAAAACCGTATGTGAAAATCAAAACCACATTTTCAGGTTTCTGAATCCGAAAGCAAACAAAAATCTTGCTAACAGAAGCGGACTGAAAATGTGGTTTTTGCTAACAGATTTTGCCCCTCTGCTAACAGGAGAATTTTTCTTTCAAATTTCCTGCTAACAGTCAAAGGGTGATAGTTCCGAGTCCTTGCAGAAGTTTATCTGCAAGTTCCGGCGACTCCGTCAAAATGCGAAGTAGTTTATCGCTGCTGCTTTCCGGCATTTCTTTTTCTGGTTCAGAGGTGTCCAGCTTTGTATAAAACGCCTTTTCAAGAATCTGTGCATTCTTGCATCTGTCCTCATCAATGATATGTGAATATATATCGGATACCATTTTAAGCTGTGCGTGCCCTGAATCGCCCTGTACGGACTTCATATCGCCGCCATTGAGTTTAAGCTTATAGGCGGGCCAGGGTCATGTGGGTCTATCAGTTTCCCATCCACCCATGAAACTGTGTTGAGGACGAAATGAGAGTGCAGGTGGTTGGCTGTGTCCAGATGGGTGGCGACAATGACCTGGTATTTTTCGCCCCATAGCCGCTTGGCCAGCTTCACGCCGATTTCATGCGCCATGTCTGGGGTCAACCTGCCCCCGGCAGCCTGCAAATCTTCAGGAGAGAAGGATTGGATGCCGTGGTAGGCAACCACACCCGCATCTTTGCCGAACTTCACTTTCGCCGCCATCATCTCATCCCGCGCCGTTTCATGGTCGCAGTTTGTGCCTGTTACAAAGTGACGAAGAATATTGGCGCTCTCATCTGTAAGCTGCGTTTTACGGGTTTGGGATGCGTAGTCAATCACATCAGAAAGCCCCTGCGCCTGCGCTGCCGTCATAGCCGATGCCCGGCGCCAGGCCACGCCGCACACACTCGCTGGCCTGGTGGTATCTGCCCCAGGTTTCCGGCTGGCCTGCTTTCGCCGGTATCGGGCGGTTTGCTAACAGGCTGCGCGGCTCAAACGGCGCTTTCGGTGGTGCGTTTGGCAGACCCCACACAACCCAATTTGGGCGCTGTTTCAGCAAGGCTGGGATATTTCCGTATGGATGTGCCACATAGTCTCACTCCCTTCTGTACATAAAAAAGCCACCCGGCGGTATTCCGGATGGCTATGTAAATCTATATATGAATATCGCATTATTCCTAAAAGGTGAAAGTGCCGAGTTAACCCAAATAGCTGGCTTTTGAGCAGAGTGATACTACAATCGCTATCCTGCATCATCCGGCCCATACGCCCCATCAATCGCTTCTGCCAGCTCGCTATACCTGCCGATTACGAGAGTCTTTCCATCCTCGAAACGCAACTGAATATCATAGCTGCTTTCCCCATTGGAGAGGCGTATCGGTATTCTTGTGGTTGATTTAATGTCGGAATACGAATACTCAACAGGTTGAAAAGAACCAAACTCTTTTATCACAATTTGGGTAGGCGTAAAGTATCCATAAACATTAAACCCTAGCCCCACAAGTGCTATGCTGACCGCAAAAAGGATGGAAACCACCCAGGTCAACCTGCGCACGGGTCTTGATTGCTTTTCGCTTTCTTCTGCGGGGATGTACTTCTCCCCATCTTCTGTATCGCTTATATAATTCGTCCAATGGTCGGCATCTTCATGATCATCCGGTGATGCGCTTTGTGCAACGCCGGTCGGTGCCAAGCTGTTGGCAACACCGCCAACAAAGGCTTTGCCCGGCGCTTGCCGAACCCTGAAATCCTCCCTGGTGTCACGAGGCGAATAGGGAAACAGCGAAAACACGAATGACATAATGACGATTGCTGGAAATACTGCACCGAAAGCCATAAGCGCAAGGCTGGGATTCACGACAATTTGTTTTGCGCCAATCGGGAAAAACACCTTTTGCTGCAGAAGCATCATGCCAAAAGACAGCGCCGCAAATACCAGACCAAGTGTGGCAATAACCGCAAAAACCTTCAGCACGAGGAAAACCCGTATTGTCGCGGGGTTGGTTACTAACCTTTTGGGGCGGTTATCCACCGCAATAAACAGGAAAAATATTCCGATGCCGCTTGCCGCAGCAATCAATATTGCCAATAAATACCATATCATTACGAATCCCCCAGCAGGTTCTTCGGTGGTTGCCCAAAAGCACATTTGAGTAGTACGCCTTTTTGCCAAAAGGCGCATTACTGGCGGATACTATCATGACGATAGTTTTTACACATAATCGATCCTCTTTCCTCGCACTATAGCCAAAATCGACGGTCCATTCTATGGGAAATGCCCGATTCACTTTGTTTTTCGAAAGCGTATAAAAAGGGCGTTCATCATAATATGTTGCCTACACGGTTGTTATGTTCATCCAATCCAAAATGCTCTAATCGATATTTGTTCCGTGCATTGGGGTCAAGAAATTGCGCAGTTTTCGGAACAGGCCTACCTGGTAAAAGCATCTCATCATAATGCCCCGCTTTATATACATTCCACGGGGTCAATCCATAATAAGCCTTGCATAGTTCCAATAGCACTGCATCACTTGTTGAAAAGTATTTGTTGACAACAGCCTTTGCGCCCGAAATTGATGCTCTGAAACCATTTTCCTCAATTGAATGTGTCCTGTTGTCGGTTTCTACAGCAATAACCGGCTGTGCTTTGAATAATACAGGGTATGCACCAGAATCCAAGCAATTACATGTATAGTGAAGAATAGAAATCATTTTGCTCCTTTTTAGTTCGGCCATACTTACCATGGACATTGCTTTTCTCAATTCAAAGCCGACAAGAACCGCACACCCTTTTGATAAACCGCTATCAAGTATTTGCCCGAACATAAATGTACCATCAGTCAACTCCATGGAAAACACATCGCCAACCGCCCATGCTTGCTTTTTTGGTCTTTTCCATCCTTTCATCTGTTCGAGGATAGCTTTCCGTTCATCTGTAGACAATACAACTCGGAATTCATCTAACACAAGACGGTTAATTATCTCTGCAACTTTTAGCATGGTATCAGCATTGCGGCTATGAATACTTGTCCTATCTGACTCAAAGTCAATATTCGGTTTAGGTTTCATATCGGTTTGCTTCTTCAACTCGCTCTTCAATATCGATACAGCATCGGATTGATATTCTACGCCGAATCGCTCTGCTAAATCAGTAAATATCGAAAAAACATTCAATGAAACATTTGGAAAATGGATTTCAATATCGCCGTACTTTACATAATCTTGGCTCATGCTTGTTCCTCACCAATTACTGATACTGTTCGTGCAAATGATCAACCGCATCGCAACACAATAGCTGCATTTCCTGAATCTTGAAGATAAACATCAGCATCGACTTCAAATATCCGCCGCGCTGTTCCTTCTTGCTCCGCTGTTTGGGGATGCATTGGCGCAGGCCTACTTTCTGTCGAAAATATTCACCTGACTTTGGATTTCACTTTTCACAAAAGACGAATCATGGTTTTAAGTTGTTCCACACATTTAATAGATGTACCACAAAAAACAAACCACCAAGAACGGCGAGGAGGTCATTCTTTCTCCACAATCCAATAAAAGCATAATATATTGGGGGCAGGGCGACTAAAGTGCAAAGGATAAGTGGCAGACTTTGGCAACCATTGAAGTAGAATGCCCAGCCAATAAAGTATCCGGCAATGGCTGCTACAGCAATGGTAAAGCACGTTTTTTCTCTGGAAGTATCCAGCGAAAACCA
>JBFXIU010000175.1:0-7019 GCA_050175615.1 Porticoccaceae bacterium
GGCTGGTTCCCCATATTCAGCTGTTTCAACGGGGCGGTGTTGACAACTGGCAGGCACTGGAAGACGAAAATCGCCGTATACCCGGTGTTGCCGAGGTAACACCATTCAGCAGACTGACGGCCATGCTCAGTTTTCGCGGAAACATTGAAGCAGCAGATATACAGGGGCTGGATCCAATGCGCCTGGATGCCGGTCTGAAAGCGATGTTGCCCCAGGCGCTGGAACAGGTGTTGGCGGAGGACGGCATTATACTGTCGCAAACCCTTGCCGGGCAGCTGGGAATCACCGAGGGTGAACGCCTTACGGTGATTCTGCCACGGCTGGGCGGTGATGGTCAGCAGCTGGCGCCAACCGCGCGGGGATTGGAGGTGCTGGCCGTTTTCAATACCCATACCGCTGAGGATAATGGTCTTGCCATCGTCCATATCAATACCGCCGGCGCCATGGCCGGACTAGATGTGGGGCGTCCGCAAGGGCTGCGCCTCAGGCTTGATGACGTGTTTGGCGCCAGGGAGCTGGGTTATTATCTGATTGCCAATTTGCCGACGAGTTTCAGCTTTATCGACTGGTTCCAAACCCATGGCAATCTCTACCAGGCCATTAAAATGTCTCGTCAATTGGTGGGTATACTGATTTTTTTGATTATTGCCATCGCGGTATTTAATGTGGTTTCCATGCTGGTGATGACGGTTGTCGATAAAAAGCCGGCCATCGCCATTCTCAAAACCCAGGGGGCAACCAATGGTCAGATATTGGGTGTATTTTTTATCCAGGGGAGCCTGATCGGCTTATGGGGTTGCTTTCTCGGCGTTATTGTCGGTGTTCCTGCGGCACTTTATATTTCCAGCGCTGTCCGTGGGCTGGAAAACCTACTGGGGTTTCGTTTTCTCAATTCAGAAATTTATCCCATCGATTACTTGCCAACGGATGTCCAGGCTGCAGATGTCGTCACTGTGGTGGCTGTTGCCCTGGCGCTCAATTTTTTTGCGACCCTGTACCCGGCCTGGAAGGCAGCGGGAACAAAGCCTGCGGATGTCCTTCGCTACGAGTGAGGCGACTGCCGTGAAAGCCGCTTTTGCTTGCGCGCCTCCCAGTTGCGCACCACATGCCAGCGCCACAACTGGTGCATGCAGAGATAACTGACGCCACCGAGAACAAGGCCTGTAATTGCGCTTCCCAATAACAGGGGGGCGACAATGGTTTTGCCCTGAAGATCAAACCATTCCCAGGATAACTGAAAACTGAAATCCATGGGAGGGCATTGCAAAAGCCAGCGCCCAATTTCATAGGTCATATAAAAAAGCGGCGCCATGGTAAAAGGATTGGAGATCCAGATCAGGGCGACCGCAATAGGTAGATTACAGCGCAGCACCAAAGCCAGAATCGCTGCAATCAGGGTTTGGCCGGGAATGGGCAGGAAAGCGGCAAAAATTCCGGCAAAAAAAGCCACAGACACCGAGTGCCTGTTGAGGTGAAAAAGATTGGGTTCATTCATCAGTGGTTGGAGAAAACGCAGGGATTTTCGTTCTGCAAACGTTCTGTGAGATGGAACCCAGCGGCGGAAAATTTTTCTCGGCATGGTACATGGGTACAGCTTCTGGGGGCGTCCATTATGCCTATTTTGGTCAGCTGTCACCAGCGTTGGCCATGCTCTAGCCTGCTATGCGAAAAAACTCCAGGACTTCATTTTTTTGTTTCAGGGTGTCCTCATAGCCCATGTCGATCAGTTGGCCGCAAAAGCCGGGCTCGAAAAGCAGGTAACTGGCCGCGCTGGAGCCACTTTCTCCGGCTTTGGCGCCGGTAACCCGTAAAAACGTGCGCACAGTGCGCGGAAGCTCGTGGACATAGTGCTCGGCAAGCTCATTGATCGCCTTTGAGGGCGTTATGGTGAGGTATTCAACATATTTGATATCAGCGGAATCGGGGTGCTCGCAGTTGCTGGCATCTATTGACCGGGCTATTTTGTTGATTGCGCGCAGGGTTTCAAGATCACTTTCCAGGGTGTCGATAAAGGCGCTGTTAAGCATATGGCCGATCATTTGGGCAATGGTTGGCGATCTGTAAGAGGCTTCGGGACGGTTGCGGTGAACAGCGTTATCGCTGACCCCAATAACAAAGAGACGGTCGGCGCCCAAATGGAGGGCGGGGCTGAGGGGCTTGAGCTGGCGCAGGGCGCCGTCACCGAAATAGCGGGTGCCGATCTTGACCGGTGGAAACAGGGTGGGAATCGCTGCCGAGGCCATCAGGTGATCCAGGGTTAAACCCGTGCGCAGTCCCATGCGCCGGGCTCTTTGCCAATTATTGTGGTCGCCCTGGAAAAAAGAAATGGATTGCCCGGTGCTGTAGGACATGGCGGTAATGGCGACCGCTTTTAAATAGCCACTGGCAATGGCTTCATCCATGTCGTGAAAGTTGATAACTTCTTCAAGAAGCTTTTTTAAAGGGGCATTGTCAAGCAGTGCCAGAGGCTGAGGTATGCCCGCAGTGTTGAGAAAAACCGATAGCGCAAGCTTGAGGGTATTGCTCAGTACGCTGAGGCAATCGGTGCGGTAGACTTTTTCGGCGGTGAGATTTCGCCACAGATTTTCCAGCTCCATCACACGGCTGTTAAAAGAACCCTGTCTGCCCACCAGTGCCAGGGTGTTAATAGCGCCGGCAGAAGTTCCGCAGATAATGGGAAAAGGATTGTAGGCGTTTGCGGGAAGAATTTTGGCGACTGCCTTGAGGACTCCGGCCTGATAGGCGGCGCGGGCGCCGCCACCTGATAAAATTAATGCCGTTGTCATTGTTTTACATCCGGGGGCAGAAGGTTTGCTGCCATTGTTGATTCCAGTGGTTGCGGTTGTGGTAGCCTATAACGTAATCAGTGCCCGGACAAGGATGTTGCCATGCGCTATTTAATCTTGAGTTTGCCCCTGGGTATATTTGCCCCTGTTCTGCTGCCAGTAATGCCCAATAAACTCTGGTTTTACCTGTTGCTGCTAATCGCCCTGGCTGCCCGCTATTGGTTTAAAGCGTCCCGCTATGGCTCCGATTTTTTTATCGGCTTTGCCATCGGTATTGTGATTGGCGGCCTCTGGGGACATTGGCAGCTGGATCACCGCTTGCCGCAGAACCTGGACAAAATCGATGTGCTGGTGACCGGCAAAATCTACTCCCTTCCCGAGACCGATGGCCAGCGCAGCCGTTTTCGGCTCGCGGTCGACACACAAAAGGTTGTCACTGGCGACGCCCCGATTAACCTGCGCAAGTTGATGGTGAGCTGGTATGGCGCTCCGTCGGTTAAAGCCGGTGAACGCTGGCAGTTAATGCTGCGGCTGCGCTCGCCCCGGGGTTTTTCCAACCCCGGTGGTTTTGATTATAGTGGCTGGCTTCTGGCTGAGGGTGTTTCCGCCACCGGCTATGTGCGCAGTCATTCACTCAACCAACGTCTTGGGCAGGCTGAGCCGCTGTCATTGCTGGGGCTGCGCCAGTTGCTACTGGACAGGCTGAGAACCGCCAGCTTTGACGCCGAGGTCACAGGATTTATGGCTGCCTTGATTCTTGGTGATAACAGTTTGATTTCTCCTGCCAGTTTCAATCGCCTAATCGCCAGCGGCACAGTGCATTTGATGGTGGTTTCCGGACTTCATGTCGGCATGGTTGCGGGCATTTGCTTCCTGGCGGGAATGCTTGTCGGCAAAGTGCTTGCCGCTCTGGGTTCACGGGTTCCGGCGCCGATAATCGCCGCTGTTGTGGCTGCCCTTGGCGCCACTGGCTACGCAGCCATCGCCGGTTTTGGCTTGCCGGCACAGCGTGCATTGGTCATGGCTCTGGTGGTGCTGGTGGCTCTGTTGGCGCGTCGCCGCAGCCATCCTGCGCAGACCCTGGGCTGGGCGCTCTGCGGTGTTGCCCTGGTCGATCCCCTCGCAGTAATCAGGCCGGGCTTTTGGCTTTCCTTCATCGCTGTCGCAGGATTGCTGGCCTGGTTTGTGCCCCGGCCACGGGCTTCCCGCTGGCGCGGCTTGCTGGCGGCGCAAGTGGTAGTGTTGATCTGCCTGGCGCCGTTTTTGCTGTTTTTTCAGGGCAACGTTTCCTTGATGGCGCTGCCGGTCAACCTGGTTGTTATTCCCTGGATCAGTGTGTCGGTGGTGCCCCTTTGTCTGCTCGGTGCAGTATTTCAGTTTGTGCCAGTGGTTGGCGATGCCCTGTGGCAATGTGCAGCCTGGCAGTTGGCGGTCTTTAACCAGTTGTTGCTCTGGTTGGATCAGGCGCCGTCCAGTCTTTGGCAGCCGGGATATGATTTTTTTCGCCGCGGCGATTTTGGCTTGTTGGTCGCGGCAATGCTAATGGCGGTTCTGTGGCTATTGCCCGAAGGTCTGGGGAGCAAGACCCTGGCGGGAATTTTATTGCTGGCGGTGGTGCTCTCGAGACCCCAGGAACCCCCGCTGTTGAAATTGGCTGTTCTCGATATCGGCCAGGGACTGGCTACAGTGGTTCAGGTAGCTGACAAAACCCTGGTTTATGATGCGGGTCCATCGTTCAGCCCGGCCTTTAATACGGGCGCCGCCGTGGTCGCCCCCTACTTGTCGGTACAGGGTGTCAAGGTCATAGATACATTGGTTGTCAGCCACGGAGACAATGACCACGCCGGTGGCGTATTTGGGCTGTTGTCCTTGCTTGAGGCTGAAAATGTTTATGCCAGTGAGCCTATGGATATTGAGGGCGCCAGTGTTCAAAGCTGCGAAAAAGGTATTTCCTGGATTTGGCACGATGTCAGATTCAGTTTTTTGTGGCCACAAACTGGTGTGCGGACACAGGGGCTGCGAACAGATAACAATCATTCCTGTGTTCTGTTGATCGAGGGGGCTGGCCAGCGCATTCTTCTACCCGGCGATATCGAAAAGGAGGCTGAGAGCGAAATTATTAACCAGATGCAATTGGCCGGGGTGGCGCACATGCCTTTGTCGGTACTGGTCGCGGCTCACCACGGCAGCAAAACTTCATCCTCCGAGGCTTTCGTCCGTTTTTTCAACTCCGCTCACGTGGTTTTTTCTTCCGGCTTCAATCATCATTTCGGCCATCCCCATCGGGAGGTGGTGGCGCGATTTCGGCAGCAGGGTGCTGAATTGTGGCAGACTTCAAGCAGTGGCGCTGTTATTTTCTCCTGGTCCGAGGGGGAGCAGGTAACTATCGTCGAGAGCCGCAAGCTGAGTCCCCGATATTGGCATTAATCACGGGAGTCTTGAGGGGGCAGGCGCTCAAAAATTCTAAAGGGGTCTTTTCTGTGATGAAACGACCATTTTTTGCCCCGGATTTTGGTTGCTAATATGGTAAAGTTGTCGTCTATTGTGCCAGGGTTCGAATAGCAAGAGCTGGGGGTTGGGGACAAATCTTGCCTGGAAGTGCGAGGGGTTCAAGGGCAGGTGAATCACGTCCTGACAGAGATTCAACAGGGGAGCATATGTGTACGAGTTGTTAGTTGCAGGCGGTTGGTTGATGTTGCCCATTCTGCTGTGCTCCATTGCAGTGATTGCCATCGCACTGGAGCGTTACTGGGTGTTGCGGCCGGCGAGAGTCGCGCCAGCGAAATTGCTGGGACAGGTTTGGCATGCGCTCAAGCACAACCAGTTGACCAGGGAGAGTATCGGCGAGCTTAAAAGAGGCTCTCCCCTGGGGTTTGTTCTTGCAGCAGGGCTTGCCAACGCCAGCCACGGTCGCGACATCATGAAAGACAGTATCGAAGAAGCCGCCAATCAGGTGATCCACGATCTTGAGCGCTATCTGAATGTGCTGGGCACCATCGCGTCCATTACGCCGCTGCTGGGGCTGTTGGGAACAGTGATCGGCATGATCAAGGTGTTTACCGCCATTATGCTTCAGGGCACCGGCAATGCGGCGGTTCTGGCGGGAGGGATTTCTGAAGCGCTGATCACCACTGCCGCCGGTTTGACCGTTGCCATTCCGGCATTGATTTGCCACCGTTTTTTTGAGCGCCGTATCGACAGCCTTACCATCACCATGGAAGACCAGGCTATTCGCCTGGTGGATGCCCTTCATGGCGAACGCTCTCTTCAGGGTGCGGAGACCAGCGGCAAGTGAAATTGCGTCGCCAGAAGCGCCACAAGGATGAAATCAATATTACGCCGCTGATTGATGTCGTCTTTTTATTGCTGATATTTTTTATGGTTTCCACCACATTTACCAGGGAGACCCGACTTTCTGTTGAACTGCCAGAAGCCCAGGGAGAGAGTCCCTACACGGAATTGCCGAAACGTATTGATGTTGTTGTCGATCGTGACGGTAGCTATGCAGTCAATGATCGAATGCTTGTGAATCGCAAAATAGAGACCATAATGGCAGCCCTTGAACAGGTTGCCGCATCAGATATGACCATGCCTATAACCCTCATAGCTGATGCCGAAGCTCCCCATGGCGCCGTTGTTCAGGTGATGGATGCCGCCGGACGGCTGGGCTTTCGGCACCTGAATTTTGCAACCCAGGAGCCGCATTCGGATTCGCCCCAAAATGCGGCGTCTCGACAACCACAGGAGACAGACAACTGATGGCGGACGACAAGGTCTCAGCCGGTGGTTTCGCCATTTATCTACGCTTGTTGGGGGAAATCAAACGCTACTGGGTGATTTTTATTGCCAGTGTTTTTGGTATGTGGTTGTTCTCTGCCATGGAGATCGCTTTTGTCGATCTGCTCGGCTATCTGGTGAATGTTCTCACGGTGCTTACCGGTGAAGCCGGTGGCACCAGCATGAATATTGCCTCTATCGATACGGGGGTGACCGCCCGGATTGCCGATTGGATGATCGACTCCGACGATGTGCTCACCCAGAGCAGAATTGTTATTCCGACAATGATTATACTGGTGGCGTTGCTTCGTGCGCTGGGTTTTATTATTGGTCAGTACGGCATGAGCTATATTTCCCAGCATGTTGTCGATGGCCTGCGCAACAGGGTGTTTGAAAAATACACCAGAATGCCCAGCGCCTATTTCGATCAGAATATGTCGGGTCATCTGGTCGCTC
>JBFXIU010000176.1:0-6937 GCA_050175615.1 Porticoccaceae bacterium
CCTGCAGCTACAGGCTTAAACCCCGCGGTGCGCAGCCCCAACTGCCCCGCCCTGGCGAGTAGGGCGCTGGCGACAATGGTTTTGCCGACGTCGGTATCTGTGCCGGTGACAAAATAACAAAGACTCACGGCTTGCGCGCCACCATGTAAAGAATTTCCCAGGTCGCCGGCAATCCGGAGGGTTGCCGCAACGCCTCATAGGCTGCTTTGAACTTTTCAATCTGCAAACGACTGGTCATCCCGCTATTACGGCCGCGATTGATATTATGGGCACCCAAATTTTTTAGCTCTCTGGTCAATTCATTAAGCTGGGAGTAATGGCGCACCAGGGTTTCAACCTGAGCACCGCCATCGACAAAGCCTGCATATCTCAGAGCATTTTTAACCTCACCCAAGGGCGCAAACTGGTTGACATGGACATGATTGTCCACCGCCTGCCAAGCGCGCCGCAATTCACTGAGGCTTTGCGGCCCCACCGTTGTAAACACCAGCAGACCGCCCGCCTTTAACAGGCGAAACTGTTCCGCCATCAGGCGGGGAAGATTTTGGCACCACTGATAGGTAAAGTTGGAATACAGCAGATCAAAGCTGTTATCCGCGATAGGCATGGATTCTGCGTCCGCGCAAACCCAGTTGAGACCAGCACCACTGTGGGCAGCGGCATAATTGACCATACCGGGGGCAATGTCGATGCCGGTGCACTGAGCATCGCTGAAAATTGTCGCCAGACGGCGAGTGAAGTGGCCGGTACCACAACCAACGTCAGCTATGTGGGAAGGTAAAAAGTTCGCCGGCATTTTCGCCAGCAACTTCTCGCCAACCTGGCGCTGTAAGTGGGCAACACTGTCGTAACTGGCCGCTGCCCTGCCAAAGGATGCGGCGACTTCCCGCTTATTGAGCCGGTAAGGATTCTCCGTTTCTCCGCTGCCTGGGGCAGCACCGATAAAATCCAGGCAGCGTTGCACCAACTGGGATGGCCTCGACAAGTGAGGGGCATGGCCGACGCCGCTGAGAATCGCAATTTCAGCCTTTGGGTTGAGAGCGCGCAACTGCTCTGCAGCGGCCACCGGCACCAGCTGGTCGCCAGCGCCAAAAATATGCAGTGACGGCACTTTCAGGGTTGCTAGCAACTCGCGGTTGTCCAGCTCGCGAAGCCAACCCAGCGCCTGTAACCAGGCCGTTTTATGGCAGTCGGCGCTGTTAGTGCGCAACCACCGCAACAGGCTGCGCTCATTGGTATCCCCGCGGGCTTCTAGGGCACAGAATTGACGCAGGCAGCTGTCGGGGTTGTTGTCAAAATTGTTGTAGAAACTGGCAAATACGGATTCCGTCATAGCTGTCGGCCAACCCGTTCGGCACACAAACGAGGGGTTAGTAGCCAGGGTTATGAGTTTTTCTACCTGTGCCGAATAGCGGTGGGCAAGCCGGGTCGCCAGCATGCCGCCTAGCGACCAGCCCATCAAAATACATTTTTTGGGCAGGTGGGCGCCGATAACCTCTACGGCTTCTTGCCACCCAGAGCAGGGAACAGAGGTTGAAAAACCGGGTATATCCAGGGTGACCACATCCAGCTGCTGCCGCAACAGGGGCAGCGCCTCCTGCCACACTCTGCTGTCATTACCCCAGCCGTGAATCAGCACCAGGGGGAAATCTACCAACCGTTTGGCGGTGCAGGGGTAATGGTGTAGCGACAAATCTTTGGTCATCGGCAAGGTCACAACAGGTTATCCTCAGCAACAGCGGCAAAGGCGCTTTCGAGGGCTGACAGGAGTCGAGCAACATCGTCTTCACTGTGATTGGCATTCAGGGTAACCCGCAGCCTGGCGGTATTTTTTGGCACTGTTGGCGGCCGAATCGTGCCCACATGGATACCCTGTTGCCACAGGTGTTCGCCTATGGCCATGCAGCGCGACTCCGATCCCACCATTACCGGCTGAATCGGTGTTGGCGAAGGCATCAGTTCTAAACCCAGGCTTGCCGCGCCCTGGCGGAACTGGGCGACCAATTTTTGCAGTTTTTGCCGCCGCCAGTTCTCGGTCTCCACCAGTTTCAAACTGGCTCTGGTGGCCGCCGCCACCGCTGGCGGCATGGCCGTGGTGTAAATATAGGGGCGGCTGAACTGCACCAGGTAATCCACCAGTTCGGCGCTGCCAGCAATAAAAGCCCCGGCAGTGCCAAAACCTTTGCCGAGAGTCCCCATAAGAACCGGCAGCTCAGTTTCGCCGAGGCCAAAATGCTCGGCAATGCCGCCGCCGCTGGCGCCGAGGACGCCAAAACCGTGAGCGTCGTCCACCATCAGCCAGGCGTCTTTTTGGCTACAGATAGCGGCAATTTCCGGCAGTTTGGCAAGATCGCCATCCATGCTGAAAACGCCATCGCTGACCACCAGTTTTCGCCTGGCGTCTTTGTGCAGATGCGTTTCAAGTGAAGCCATATCATTGTGCAGATAGCGCTGAAAACGGGCGCCGCTCAGGAGACCACCGTCGAGCAGTGAGGCGTGATTGAGCTTGTCTTCCAAAACAAGGTCGCCACTGCCCACCAGAGCGCTGATAACACCGAGATTGGCCATATAACCTGTAGAAAACAGCAGCGCTTTACTGCGCCCACAAAAGTCCGCCAGCTCCTCTTCCAGCTGATGGTGCTCAGTGGAGTGACCGCAAATAAGGTGTGAGGCGCCACCGCCAACACCATATTTTTGCGCGGCCGCTGCAAATGCGGAAATCACCTGGGGGTGATTGGCCAGCCCCAGATAATCGTTACTGCTAAACGCCAGCACGTTTTTGCCATCGAGAATGACGTTGGCAGCCTGGGGCGACGCCAACAGCTTGCGCTGGCGGTAGAGATGCTGGCGGCGGCGCTCGGCGAGCTGTTCACCGAGCACCTGATTGAGAGATGGCATAAACTAAACGGCGGCGTTATAGAATTGCCGGTCGTTGACAGCCTGGTCGACCCTATCCAGCAGAACGGCTTCCTGTTCCTCGCTATCGCTGTGTATAGTGCGTTGCTCGGGGCGAATACCCAGGCGCTTGAACAACGCCATATCGTTATTGGCCTTCGGGTTTGGCGTGGTCAGCAATTTTTCGCAGTAAAAAATGGAGTTCGCACCCGCCATAAAGGCGAGAGCCTGCATCTGGTCGTTCATTTCCTCGCGCCCCGCCGACAGGCGCACATGGGATTTGGGCATCATAATGCGCGCCACGGCGATAATGCGAACAAAGTCGAAAGGGTCGACATCGTCGACATTCTCCAGGGGCGTTCCTTTCACCTTGACCAGCATATTGATGGGCACAGAGTCCGGCTGCTGGGGCAGGTTGGCCAGCTGCACCAGAAGACCGGCGCGATCGGTGTCTTTTTCACCCATACCGATAATGCCGCCAGCACAGACTTTCATTCCCGCCCTGCGTACATTGTCGAGGGTTTGCAGACGGTCTTCATAGGTGCGGGTGGTGATAATTTCGCCGTAAAACTCGGGGGATGTATCGAGATTGTGATTGTAGTAATCCAAACCCGCATCCGCCAACTGCTGTGCCTGGTCTTCGTTGAGCATGCCCAGGGTCATGCAAGTTTCCAGCCCCATAGCCTTGACTTCGCGCACCATTTCCAGAACTTTGGGCATGTCTTTTTGGCGGGGGACTCGCCAGGCCGCGCCCATGCAGAACCGGCTGGAACCGCTCTCCTTCGCCGCTCGCGCCTCTTTCAGCACTGTGTCAATATCCAGCAGCTTTTCCTTTTCCAGACCCGTATCATAGCTGGCGCTTTGCGGACAATATTTGCAATCTTCCGGGCATGAGCCGGTTTTGATGGACAGGAGGGTGCTGAGCTGAACCTCATTGGGATCGAAGTGCTGGCGGTGCACCATTTGCGCCTGAAACATCAGATCATTGAATGGCAAGGCAAACAGATCCAGCACTTCCTGGCGTGTCCAGTCGGTGCGTATCGGGGTCGTGGCGAAATTGCTCATTGGCTTCTCTCTGACAATTGATTGTTCTAAAAATTGATTTTTATTGGCTATTAGCGTAAAAACCACTGAATTTTGTAGGGCAATTTTACCGCCAACACCAACACTGTCAACCAAAAACAAAAAATTAGGTTAACTGTCTATGCCGAAGGGAATTGGCAATTCGCTCTTGGAATACTTTTTTCCCGGTCGCTGCCTCTGTTGCGATCTACCCTCGGGACGCCCACTGGATCTCTGTGTCAGCTGTGAATGCCGTTTTTCCATCCTGCACCATCAATGCCTACTGTGCGCGGAACCCATGGCAATCAGCGGAATTTGCGGCTACTGCCAGCAGCATGCCCCGGCCTTCAGCCGCATTGTGGCTCCCTTTATCTACGGGCACCCCCTGGATCAGCTCATCACCGGACTCAAGCACGGCAGAAACCTCAGCGCTGGCCGAGTATTGGCGCAACTGTTGGCAAAACACCTCGAAACCAGGCTGTGTGTACGCCCGCATTGCCTCATCGCAATGCCACTGCACAGAAAACGCCTGTTTGCCCGCGGCTTCAATCAGGCTCGCGAAATCGCCAGGGGAGTGGCCGCAGCAACAGGGATTGCTCTTGTCGACGGTTTGGCACACAGAGTGGTTCATACCCCTATGCAGCAAAATCTGAATCGTCAATTGCGCGCCAAAAACCTTCGCAACAGCTTTTCGGCGAGCGAAGAGGCCGCCGGTTTACATATCGCGGTGATCGATGATGTGGTTACCACGGCGAGCACGGCCAGGGCTATATCCAGCGCCCTATTATCCGCTGGGGCTGCGGATGTCGAAATCTGGTGTATTGCGCGCACGGCACTGGAAAATTAACGCTTTCACCGCGATAATCACTTTTTGTCACCTGCGCGAACAGCCCAATGCCCGACCTTTGCCTGAAAACACTCTGGGACACCATAGTCACCGAAACCCGCCAGCTGCTGGAACAGGAGCCGGTGTTGGCAAGTTTTCTCCATGCCACTATTCTCAGCCACAAGGACATGGCCTCGGCGCTGAGCTTTCACCTCGCCAGCAAACTGGGCAGCGACATCATTCCCGCCTTGCAATTGCGGGAAGTGTTTGATCAGGCCTTCAGCGCCGACCCAACCCTTATCGAAAGCGCCCGCTGCGATATTGTCGCCACCTTTGAGCGGGATTCCGCCTGTCAGAATTTCACCACGCCGTTTCTCTATTTCAAGGGCTTTCACGCCCTGGAATCCTATCGCGCCGCCCACTGGCTGTGGCGTCAGGGCAGAACATCTCTGGCTCTGGTGCTGCAAAACCGTATTTCAACGGTCTTTGGCGTCGATATCCATCCCGCCGCCGTTATCGGCAAGGGCGTGATGCTCGATCACGCCACCGGCATTGTTATTGGCGAAACCGCTGCCGTGGGTGACTGCGTCTCTATTATGCAATCGGTCACCCTTGGCGGCACCGGCAAGGAAAGCGGCGATCGCCACCCCAAGATTCGCCGCGGCGTACTCCTGGGCCCGGGGGCAAAAATTCTTGGCAATATCGAAATTGGCGAGGGCTGCAAGATTGCCGCAGCCAGTGTGGTGTTAAAGAACATACCAGCCCACAGCATTGTCGCCGGAGTACCTGGCGAGATTGTCGGCACCGCGAACAATGAGGATCCGGCCATGGAAATGGATCAGGGCTTAAACGGTTGCTGCGTTTAAGACTGGGGAGGCATCTCTGGGCAATTAGCCGTCAAATGCCACCACCTGACCAATATTTTCCAGGTGCAACAGCGCCATTAACAAGCGATCAACCCCCAAAGCGACTCCGGCACATGACGGCAATCCGGCCGCCAGCGCCTCCAGCAAGGCTTCATCGGCGATCATTTGCGGTTTTGCCGCAGCCTGGCGCAGGGCATTATCGGCGGCGAAGCGTTGGCGCTGTTCTTCGGTATCGGTGAGCTCAAAATAGCCGTTGCCCAGCTCCATGCGATTCAGAAAAAGTTCAAAGCGGCGGGCGATGCTATTACCATTTCCATCCCTGTCCAGCTGCGCCAGAGCAGCCTGGCAGGCCGGGTACTGGTGAATAAATACCAACCCCGGCGGAAGCCTCGGCTCGACAACCATACTGAAGAGCACATCGAGTACGGTACTTCTGTCTTCCATCCGCCAATCGCCGCCGCAGCTGGCTGCCGCCATCTCCTGTAATTGCAGGTCGTCGACGGCATGGGGATCCAGGCCGGTGACAGACTCGAAGAGGCTGCCGTAGCTGACCCTGGTGACCGGCAACGGCTCTGCCGCCAGGGAGAGAATCAGGGTTTCGACTTCGGCCATCAGTTGATACTCGTCCCAGCCGGGACGATACCACTCCAGCAGGGTAAATTCCGGGCGGTGACGGCTGCCCTGCTCCTCGTCGCGAAATACTTTTCCCAGACTGTAAATGGCACCAGCGCCCGCCGCCAGCAGGCGCTTCATAAAATATTCCGGAGAGCTTTGCATATAACGGGTTTCACCACAAACCCGCGCCTGAACGCAATCGATATGCAAGTCGGTTACTCCGCGCCTGCCCAGTATGGGAGTATCCACTTCCATAACAGCGCAGTGGCTAAAAAAAGAGCGGATTTGCGCCAGCAATTCCGCTCTTTTTTTCAAGGTCGCCAATGAGGCACTGGGTTGCCAGTCAGTCCCGAGCACGACCCTGATATTCTCCGGTGCGGGTGTCCACTTTGACGACATCGCCAATATTGAGGAATAAAGGTACTTTGACGACAGCGCCGGTCACCAGTTTCGCGGGCTTGGTGCCACCCTGGGCGGTATCGCCACGAAGCCCCGGATCTGTTTCAACGATTTCCAGCTCGACGTGGTTGGGTGGTGTTACCGAGAGGGGCGCGCCATTGTAAAGGGTGACAATGCAGACATCCTGCTCCCGCAACCACTGAGCGGCATCGCCGACAGTGGCGGCGCTGGCCTGGTGCTGCTCAAAGCTTTCAGGTTCCATAAAATGGTAGTA
>JBFXIU010000177.1:0-6917 GCA_050175615.1 Porticoccaceae bacterium
TCAAGGCGCGGGATCGTGAAATGCAGCTCGACGTTGCCCTCATGGGTCTGCCTTACCCAAAGAATGTCGTACTGATCTGGCTCAAGACCGGCAAAAAACGTCCGCTCAAAGTCATCCATGAGAGCCTGCTGATCTTCTTCGGTTGGCTTGTCGCTATCGCCAAAGGCCACCACACCGCCCGTGTACTTCCATTGGTTGCTGCTGCTGTCGATCAGCATCTCTGTCCGGTCGGGGTCGCCTCGTAGCACCTCAGGAGGTGGAATCCGCGTTTTGGTCTGTCCTGGAATGCGCCGACCGTTCTTGTCAAAAGCAGGGACGACTTCTTTCGTTGTGTACTCAACGGGTCCAGCACCCTTGCCCCTGCCACGGTTAAATATCTGGAGCAACATCATCACCTCCTTTTCCAGGCACCAGCGCCTTCAGTTCTCGATTGATCGCTACCAGGGCAGCCAGAACCTCAACAGCATCTGCTGCAGACTTGTGACGATTGACCCACCTACCCACCTGATTCAGGTTGTTGCCAATGCGCCCCAGCGCGGCTAACAACACCGGATCGGCTGCGCGGGTGAGGCGCTGTCGCTTTGGTGCGACCCCGGCCAAACGATGGTCAAGCGCCTGGCGAACAAGGTCGGCAACGGTGATGTTTTGGGAATGAGCCAGCATCTTCAGATGCTCTCGCTCAGACACCGAAACCTTCACATGGAGCCACTTGTCGCGCGGCTCTGGTTTGGTTTTTTGGGATGTAGCCATGGGCGGAATCCTGCAGTTGGTGGGGATTGAAGGGGAGGCGTAGCCACCCCTCACGAGGCCCCGTTGATACTCCAAAGGAGTAGCTAACGGGTAGCCTTGCTTTTTGTATTTAAGATTCCATTTAATGGTATCAAATGTTGTCGTAAGTAGCTAATGGATAAGCAAAAAATTGGTCAACACTTAACCGAATGGATTTCGACCCTGGGGTAGAAACCGTAGTGACTATGCTAGAGTCACCATCAATATTCCTGAGGAATAAAAACAAGAAATGTACGAGACAGAGACATACTTAAATGACGACATCCTTCCTGCATCGATCAGAGATCGATGGGAGCTCATGGAGACAGGTAGTGCATGCGCTGTTTTAAAAGCAGTGTGCCCAAACGAATGGGAAGAGATAAAAACCGTATTGGATAGCTTTCAACTGAAAGCACCTGAATGGTTACGCGCTGGTGGAAACCGTGGTGACATAGCCAAGATCATCGATAGCATGTTTGAAGGTCAGGGGTGGAAGGAAACCAGAATTGATATTCGAACTCAAGGCATCCTGATCAACAAAGATGGCAGCGAACGAGAGCGTTTAGAAACGGTGTACCAAGAGGGGTATCTCGTCGACAACTTCAAGGGAAGAGTAGTTGTCGACGTTGAATGGAACGCTAAAGATGGAAATCTGGACAGAGACTTATCCGCTTACCGATCATGGCATGAAGCAGGAGTCATCGTCGCTGCTGTGATGATCACCCAAAACAGAGAAACACTGAAAGCCCTGGCAACCCGGTTATGGGATGACTACCAAAGCACATTGCCAGAGGCAGAAAGAACCCGCAAACTCCCCATCGACCTATCAACATCAACGACGACAAATTTAACCAAGGCTGCGTTGCGTGTTCGAAGAGGAGTTATGGGGACATGCCCTGTCTTGATTGTTGCTGCGTCGGAAAGCACATGGGACGGTCAGCCATATAAAGCTTTTTAAACGACATCCGTTTCCCTGGCTCGAATCTTTCCACGAGGTCGAAACTGGGTATTAGAAGACTCTAAAAGTGCTCTGACACGAGCGATTGAATAGCCAGTTTCAGCAGCAATCTCTCGAACACTTTTCCCCTCTGAATATTGAGCTTTCAGGGCAATGCCAATTTTCTCGATCTGATCAAGACTCAATCGGTCATAGGGAGACAGCTCCGGCAAGATAGCGCCCCCTGAATACCCTTTATGAACAACTCCCTTTGGGGTGACATCTTCAGATGACTCATCACCCCAAACAGACCACCCAGACCTAGGATACCGAGCAAACATTTCTAGGTAAGGACCAGGAGAACATGACTCAATCAAATCATATTGTTCATCAGGCTTACGCGAATGCTCACGCTTCCTGGTCTCTATCATGTTGACTTGACTGCGACCTGGGCCAAGTGTGCGCATTGATCCACGCACGCCAAAGAGCAGAATTTCAGTGACATTCCGAAAATAGAACCCAACACCCCTGCCATCAGGACCACCATCGAGCCTTCGCTTTGCCCAAATAATATTGCTGACATACCGAAACCCCCAAGATCTCATAACGTCGAGTCCTTCGGGTAACAGGGCATTCGGAACCCACAGATAAAGATGTGCATTTTTTGCGGTCACACTCTCTACAGGCAATGCCTTGATTTCCTCAAGAGACATAGTCCCATACCGACCCAAGCGATGATGCTCTGGAGCAACTTTGCCTGTTCGGTTGGTAAATCGCCAAGGAGGGTCTGCCAAGATAGTGGAGTATCCACCCTCCACAGTAGGTAAAGGCGCATAAGCACCAGAGGTAGAGAGGCTGTCAGTGTTCATTGTGATTCCGATAAAGATCTATTAATAGATCTATTTAACAGTTATCGAGAATATCACAAATGCATCGACACATGAAAAGAGTGCTTACCCCCAGCGCCTAACGGCGCACCAGCCAAAGGTGAACTGCGGAACTGCCTTCGCGCCGACAAGCGGCGCTGCGCGGCCTAAAGGCCTTGCTACCAACCTGCCAGAAAGTCAGCACCTCGCGCCCAGCGTGGACAACTCGGCTGTCCACACCACTGAGGGTGTGGACAGACTACCCCGAGTATGCCCACCCCTCCCCGATGTTTGCTCACGCCTGACGCGCCCCTTCGGGGCTTGCCTCATTTTTTATAAAAAATCAAACTACAACCCATCCCCATAGTGCAGCACAGTAGTTTGTCAAAAAAAAAATTTGCGCTGTGAGTTTTTCCACCCTGCGTTAGGTTTGTCCGACAAGATGAACCATCCGCCCGGAATGATTCGCCCACCAAATCCCCCGCCGCTGGAGCGCTAAAGCGCCCAAAAGCGGCTGTTATCTGATTTAGGCTTTTTGTGCCACATTAATTTCGACTATTATCCACAGGCAAAACTAAGTTTGATTTATCCGGAACGATAAGGCCGCTTTGTCGTCTGTACCATGTCCGTCGGCTGATGCCCAGGTCTTCCCACGGCTTTCCAACAATGGCAGGCCTACCGCGCGGTTTGCTGCCTTCTTTGGCTGGCATACGCCCTCGTTCTGCCTGGCGACTTTTAAAACGCGATTCAGCAATGGGATCCTTTTGCCAAACCCATTTGGCAACGCTTTTTGCGGTGGCTTTCACTTCAGAATAAGGAAGTGGGTCCTTGAAGTCCCCGTTACGCTTTTCGGCCTGGTCGCGGACATCTTTGTGCCACACATCAAAGTGCTTACGGCCTTCACCGCGGTACAAACGAACTTCGCGATATGCCCACTTTCTGAGATGGTCAAAAAGGGCGACATTGCGCCCGATGCCAACCTCGTCAGCTGGTCTCGAGTCTTTGTACTTTTTCAGGGGTTCGCGTACATACTCCGCTAGTTCCCCAAGGCTAAACAAGTGGCCGTGTCCCCAAAACGTGCGCCATGCAGCATGGTTGGGGTTTTTTGTTATCAGACCGCTGTATCCGCGATCCGCGTCAGTAAGTTCCGTATACGCGACGCGGAGAGCGTTGAGGTAGCGCAAAGGGTGCTGACGTGCCGCCTCAGTGGTCAAGACAGGTGCTTCAAGCCCCCACACTAAATGAGCGTGGGCGTTTTCAGGGTTGACGGTGGCAAAGTTTGGCATCGCCAATCCAGCCTCTTCCCACGCCAATCCGCCTCTTTCGCGGTCAACGTCCAGGCATAGCCAAAACTGAAGCTTTGGGGGATTAATTTGGATGTACTTACGGCGCATTGCAGACTTGAGCTGCCGGATGCTCAAGCCATCAGCCAGGTCATCCGTTGAATACGGGGCTCTCGGCAACCGCGAGTCATTAAAAATCAATTCGAGTTGTTGCATTGCATGGCTTGCTCATCATCATGCTCGCCAGTACAATCAAGCATCACCTTTGGTTGACTGGTCGCATCAGTTAATCAACGACAAGCCCCGCTCCAACGGGGCTTTGTCACATCTGGACATTCTATTCACGTCGTTGGCCAAAGTCACGGCGAAAACGATCAAGTTTTCGATTGATTAGCCGCTGCAAGCCTTTTTTCGAGTTCCCCAATCCGTCCCTTCAGTTCTGCGGCCACCTCGCCGGCGAATTTGGCATCATTCCGGGCTTGCTCTTTCTCTGACTCCACCTTGGTGATGATGCGTTCGGCTTCGTCCAATCTGGCCTGCACGTAATCTGCGCGTGATTTTGCGTTTGCCAGGTCCTCGTCACGCTTAACAAGCTTCGCTTGTAGACCAGCAGTGGTTGCTGTTTCAGTTTTCAACTTCGCTTGCAGGTCGGCAATGGTTGCCGTTTCGGCTTTCAGCCTCGCTTGCAAGTCGGTGGCAGTTGCCATTTGGTCCTCTAGCTTTGCCTTCAACATCGAGATCGTGCCTGCATTGGATTCGGCCTTCTCATGAAGCACCGCAAGCTTTTCTTCAGCTTTGGTGCGTGCAGCACGCTCGTCATCCAGCAGTCCACGCAACTCGTCACCACGCGCCTGGGCTGCTTGTAGCGCCATTTGCGCATCCTTGATGCTTTGAGACTGTTCAGCGATTTTCTGTCCCAGGGTGATCGCTTGCTGCTGGCTTTCCGCCAGTTCATCCCTAACGGTATCCAAAGCCTGCTGCATCAAATCGCGTTCGTTTGTGACTTTTTCCAAATCGGCATTGAGCAGGTCAGCGAGTTCTGCCGCCTCGTCACGCTCTGCTTCCAGGGCTGTTCTGGTGGCGTCCAGTGCCTCCCTCTCTTGCTGAAGTCGAGCATTCGCAAGGTTCATGGCAGCTTGCCATATATGACTGGCCATGCTTTGAACCTGACTGGTGATCTCTTCCGGTGCGGGGTCGATTAGTGGTGCAACAGCCTCTTCGGTGCGCTGGCTTTCCTTCCACTCTTTGAGCAGAGGCGAGATCGTTGAAAACGACCCACCACCAAGAGCGGAACGCACATTTGCAAGCGTCGGTTTTTGGCCTTGTTCGAGCAAAGCATCCGCAGCAGCGGACACGGATTCAATGTTGATGGTGGTCATATCAATTCCTGTAAAGTGTAACGTATTGTATGTAGTATTATACATTATACTACATACTACAAAATACAATTACCTTTGGTTGGTTTTACAAACTTTTGGAGCGCAAAAAGAAAGGCCCCCTCGTGGGGGCCGCGCAGCCGCTTTAGCGGCGAAGAAATCAGTTCACTCCGGCTGAATGCCGCCCTTGGCGGCGTTGGTGATCAACCTCGTGGACGGTCAAAACCTTTCTCATAGACTGGGTCATCAGGCTTTATTGATGGCCCGGAATCAGTTTGACGACTTTGGATCGCCAAGGCTATTTCATTAGCCCCAAATCGACCATCGCGCCCGTCAAACCTTTCAAGAAAGGCTCTAACTGGCTCACTTGATCGCTCAAGTTCTGAACTTGCTCCGACAAGTTGATGACCTGCTCGCTGAGAGCTTTGTTCTGTTCCTCGAGCCGCGTCATGTCCTTGGCGTATTGCTCGCTCAATTCTGTCAACGCCATTGATAACTGCCTCTCTAATTCGGTCATATTCACCCCTCAATTTCTCTGCAATCTGATCGCAGGCTTGTCGCCAACGGTGAAGCCAGTTTCGGCTTGGTCTGGGAGTATCAAGAATGTCCCGTTCAACGCGTCGACGATCTGCAAACCCAACGTCTCGTCGTACAGGTTCTTGATCGTCGCTTTTTGGTCCTCGATGGTAGCGAGGTTCTGCTGCACTTGGTCCGACAGGTATTGCAGCAGGCCCCAGCTCGCGCCTGAGATGATCAGAAAGGCGCTCAGGCCCACCACCAAACCCGTAATCCATCTGCGCCGGGACCCTTTCTCCGATCGTTCCGCCGCCTGTGCTGCCTTGTTCAAGCTCTCCGTTAACCGATCTAGGCTCTCTGTCGCCGGCTCCGTCTGCTGCCTGATCGACTTCGATACTTTCGCGTAGTGTCCGGTCAATGCCTTGGTCAATTTCCGTTGATGGTCTTCGACCATCTTCTCGACTGTCTGGGCCTCTTGCGCCGTCAGCATCGCCATGTCCCCCAGGCGGGATTTCAGGCTGTCTCGTATATCGATCAACGTTGTATCGAGAGCGCTTTTGTATGTGCTCTGCAAGTCGCTCAGAAGCTTCTCTTGCTCGCTCAGGACTAACGCCCGGTTCTCTTCCTGATCCTGTTGCGTCTTCTCTTGCAATCGCTTCTTCAAGCTGCTGACGCTGGAAGTCTGCTCCATAGATGGCCCCTTTCAGTCGGATGGCTTTGTCAAAACCTTCCGGCTTGACTGATATGTAATCTTTTCCCTGGCGCGTAACCGTGCCGATCTCTTCCAAGCTGGCAACAATGCCAGCCCGGTCTTCAATCATGCTGGCCTCGATTCTCGAAACGAGCCAATCTGTGATTTCTGTCCTTGGGTCTTCCCCGGCTGGATCAAGTTTGAGGGTATGGTCTGGACGCTTAACGACTCTCGACCGTTCTGGGTCGTCTGGGCGCTCCCAGCCCTTCGACCAGTTCCACTTGTCGCGCCAGGCGTCAGCCATTGTTTGATACCCCGGCGGAAAGGCATTCAGAGCCTTGCAAGTAGCAAGCTCAAGGCGCGGGATCGTGAAATGCAGCTCGACGTTGCCCTCATGGGTCTGCCTTACCCAAAGAATGTCGTACTGATCTGGCTCAAGACCGGCAAAAAACGTCCGCTCAAAGTCATCCATGAGAGCCT
>JBFXIU010000178.1:0-6896 GCA_050175615.1 Porticoccaceae bacterium
AGCCCGCCACTTGGTAAAGTGACGGGCTTTTTTCACAAGCCAAGCATCAGACGCTGTAGTAGAGATCAAACTCCAGCGGGTGAGTGGTGTGTTCAACGCGATAAACTTCGGACATTTTCAGCTCGATGTAGGCGTCGATCATGTCGTCGGTGAAAACGCCGCCCTTGGTGAGGAATTCGCGATCCTTGTCGAGATTTTCCAGGGCTTCGCGGAGCGAACCACAGACTTGTGGAATGGCTGCAGCTTCCTCGGCAGGCAGATCATAGAGATCCTTGTCGGCGGCATCGCCGGGGTGGATCTTGTTGATAACGCCGTCCAGGCCAGCCATCAACAGGGCAGAGAATGCCAGGTAGGGGTTGGCGATGGGGTCGGGGAAACGGGCTTCGATACGCTTGCCTTTTGGTGACGCAACGTAGGGTATACGAATTGACGCAGAGCGGTTGCGGGCAGAGTAGGCCAGCATAACCGGCGCTTCAAAACCGGGGATCAAGCGCTTGTAGGAATTGGTGCCTGGGTTGGTGAACGCATTCAATGCCTTGGCGTGCTTGATGATGCCGCCAATATAGTACAGGGCAGTTTCCGACAGACCCGCATAGCCGTCGCCGGCGAATTGGTTGACGCCGTCTTTCCAGAAAGACTGGTGAACGTGCATGCCGGAACCGTTGTCGCCAACAATAGGCTTGGGCATGAAGGTGGCGGTTTTGCCGTAGGCGTGCGCCACGTTGTGAACGCAGTACTTGAGGATCTGGGTTTCGTCGGCTTTTTTCACCAGGGTGTTGAATTTGACACCGATTTCACACTGACCAGCGGTGGCTACTTCGTGGTGATGCACTTCAACATCCAGTCCCATCTGAGTCATGGCATCGCACATGGCGGCACGGAGATCGTGGAGGGAGTCGATGGGCGGTACGGGGAAATAGCCGCCCTTGACACGGGGGCGGTGACCCATGTTGCCATCGGCGAAGGCGTCGCCGGTAGACCAGGCGGCTTCTTCCGAGCTGATTTTGACAAAGCTGCCGCTCATGTCGTGACCCCATTTGATGTCATCAAAGACAAAAAATTCGGGTTCGGGGCCAAAGAATGCGGTGTCGCCCAGGCCTGTGGATTTCAGATACTCTTCGGCGCGGTGGGCAACAGAGCGAGGATCGCGCTCGTAACCAATCATGGTGTTTGGCTCGAGAATATCGCAACGCAGGATCACGGTGGCATCGTCGGAAAAGGGGTCGAGAATAGCGGTGGAGTCGTCGGGCATGAGCACCATGTCAGACTCATTGATGCCTTTCCAGCCAGCGATGGAAGAGCCGTCAAACATCTGTCCGGTTTCGAAGAAATCTTCGTCAACAGATTTGGATGGAATGGTTACATGCTGCTCTTTACCTTTGGTGTCGGTGAAACGCAGGTCAACCCAGCGGGCTTCGCTTTCTTTAATGAGGTTAAGGGTTTTTTCGGACATTTTGTTCCTCCAAAAAGGGATTCCGGTTATAACATTAGCTTTTGTGGCCACCAGGATGGGCTTAAAAAGTTCCCGGTGATTTAAGCAAGTATTGTGCCATCGCTGAGGTGCGGGTTTTCTCGATATAGGGGCGATTACCTTGGGTTTTTATACCGAAAAGATCTAATTTGGTGCATTTTGAGCCTTTGTGCACCAAAATGGAATTAATGGCTTCCGCGCCCGGCTATTGTGCCTGATGGCGGTCATTTCGTATAGATAGCTGAATGCTTGGCGATGCAACTTCGTGCGCACTATGGCTTGGCGACCCTTTTGTTGACCCGGGTAAATTACGGAGCGCGGCGACCAGCTTCGTCTCTGGGGTATAATGCCCGTTTTGCGGTCTTCTGTTGTTTCTCTCTTATGCACTATATTGTCAGATTGTTTCCTGAAATTACCATTAAAAGCCAGCCTGTGCGCAAGCGGCTCACCAAACAGGTGCGCGATAATCTGCGCAAGTTGCTGCATCGACTGGACACCGATATCCAGGTGCAAAGAGACTGGGAGAAAATTGATATCTGGGTGCCGGAAGCGGCTCTCCATCTCTGTGATCAGATCGAAACGGTGCTGGCCTGTACGCCTGGCGTTGCCAAATTTTCCCGGGTGCGGAGTTATCCGCTGGTCAGTCTTGAGGAAATGGTCGAGACAGCGGTTGCCCTGTGGCGGTCGCGGCTGGACGGTAAAACGTTTTGCGTTCGTGTGCGCCGCCGCGGCGACCACAGTTTTTCTTCTATGGATGCGGAAAAGGCCATGGGGGCGGCGCTGATGGCGGTCAGCGCTGCTCGGGGTGTCGATTTGCGCAACCCGGAAGTAACTGTGGCGGTGGAGATTCAGGAGGCCAATTACCATTTGGTGGAAGCATCCCGGAAGGGGCTTGGAGGATATCCCATAGGCTCCCAGGACAGTGTGCTGTCGCTGATTTCGGGGGGCTTTGATTCTACAGTGGCCAGCTATCTGACCATGCGCAGAGGCTTGCACACGCACTTTTGTTTTTTCAACCTGGGTGGCCGCGCCCATGAGCTTGGCGTCAAGGAAGTGGCGCATTTTTTATGGGAAAAATACGGGGCGTCCCATCGGGTTAAATTTGTCACCGTACCCTTCGAGGGGGTAGTGAGTGAAATTCTCACCAAAGTGGATAATGCCTATATGGGGGTTATTCTCAAGCGCATGATGTACAGGGCGGCAACGGTGGTGGCCAGAGGACTTGAAGTCAATGCTTTGGTTACCGGGGAGAGCGTCGCCCAGGTGTCCAGCCAGACACTGATTAATCTTGGGGTTATTGACGATGTTGCCGACCTGCTAACGTTGCGCCCGCTGGCGGTGATGGATAAAGGCGATATCATTGATATTGCCCGCGCCATTGGCACAGATGTGTTTGCCGCCAATATGCCCGAATACTGCGGTGTTATTTCCGTTCGCCCGACCACCAGAGCCCGCCGGGATCGAGTGGTTCATGAAGAGACTGCCTTTGATATGGCGGTGCTGGAGCAGGCGATAGCCCAGCGCCGCGAGGAAAATATTGATAGCCTGCTCATGGATAAGGGCGATCTCGATCAGGCCGCTGTCGCCATCCATCGGGTTCCCCAGCCCGGCGCTGTTGTTATCGACATTCGTCATCCCGACGAAATTTCCCGTCTCCCTCTCCGGGCGGGAAATGCCACCATTTTGGAAATTCCTTTTTTTGAGCTCGACAAAACCTATGACCGCCTCGACGAGGGTTGCCAGTACATGCTCTATTGCGACAGAGGGGTGATGAGTCGATTGCATGCGGAGCTGTTGCGGGAAAAGGGTTTTACCAATATCTCTGTTTATCGCCCATCAACAGAAGCGGTTCCCAATTGATAGAGGTGCTCTTAAGTCAGTACCCAGTCCGACACCAGAGTTGGTGACGATTGACGGAAGTTTTTACAGCTTATCCTTGAGATTGTCCGGTAGTCGGATAGTGCTGGCACAACGACGCGAAACATTATCTAGTAGAGCGATTATTGCTGTTTCGGTTGGTTGGTGAAGATGGACGCGTTGTTTCGTAGCGCTGATGAAAAGATAGAATGCGAGATTTCCCGGGCAATTGGTTACAGGTTGCTGGGGTGGGCGATTATGAGTCTATGGGCAACAACCCTTTTTGTTGTCTTTCAGGTTTTTGATGATGTGCACGCCGTGGTCAATCGCTGGCTGCTGTGGATCTCGCCATTGATGATCATTCGCGGTATCGCTGGCGCCCGAATTCATCATCAGCTCAAAGGTGGGCTGTACTTTTCTCCGCCGCTGAAATCGATGCAACGGATGGGCATGCTATTCGCTATTTCTGACGGATTTCTGTTGCTGACGGCGCTGATTATTCTGGCCGGTAGCGGTATGGTCGGCACAGGGGGGCTGGTGATTGGCACAACAGTGGTGTTGGCGCTGTTGTTTTTGGTCTATACCTTCAATCCTTACGCCATGGTTGCCATGGTCGTTGTGGCCACGGCTCCTGCACTGTCTCTAGCGGTTTTGCTGGGGATTTCACTACCCCTTGGCCTGCTCCTGGCGGCCATCTGCATTCTTGGCGGAACCAGTTTTGGTATCTTCAGGTTTGGCAGGCTTTTGCTCCGCCAGCTTGAGGAAAACGTCAACTACGAGTTTCGAATCAACAATGTTTCTGAGTCGAACTATATTTTTAACCAGCACTGGCAAAAAACTCCGATTGCGGCGATCGATTGGGATCAAAATCTGAACATAAGGAGCTGGAATCCTGCGGCCGAAAAAATGTTTGGCTTTCAGGCTGGCGAGGCCCTGGGGCAATCACTGGAGTTGATTTTCCCCCGCGCCGATGCTGAAGCCATTCGCAGCGCCTGGCTTGACTGCCAGGGCACAGGGGGGGCGAAAAAAAGTAACCTCATCAGCAGGCGCCAAAGTCGCGACCAGTCTGGCCAAATTGTCACGGCAGACTGGTACGACACCTTGTTGACTCTGGATGACGAGGTTATTGGCATCGCCTCCTTTGTTGTTGCAGCTGCCGCTTCTGAACCGGTTAAGGACAGTTGGCAACAGGTTCGACCGATGCTTTCCGAATCCCAAAAAGCACTGTAGTACAGCGCCCTGGCGCAACAGCCCGTGCCTGTTCAGCGGAGACCGGCAGGTGGTGGTGAGTCCGTCCGCTGGTGCCGTCAAAGCCAGCAAGCGGAGGTCAGAAAAATATTCATGTGACTTCGCCGCCGGTGATCACTATAATCCGCACCTTCATATTGACCTGTAGCCAATTCATGAGCATTGAAAACCTCCGCAATATTGCCATTATTGCCCACGTTGACCACGGCAAGACCACTCTGGTCGATAAACTGCTGCGTTTGTCCGGAACCCTGGATCGCAAAGAGCTTGAAAGCGAGCGGGTCATGGATAGCAACGACCAGGAAAAGGAGCGTGGTATCACTATCCTGGCAAAAAACACGGCGCTGAAGTGGAAAGGCTACAACATCAATATTGTCGACACTCCAGGCCACGCCGACTTTGGTGGTGAAGTCGAGCGGGTGATGAGCATGGTCGACTGTGTCCTGCTGGTGGTCGATTCCATCGACGGTCCCATGCCCCAGACCCGCTTTGTTACCCAGAAGGCTTTTCAGGCGAAACTCAACCCCATTGTGGTGGTGAACAAGATCGACCGCCCCGGCGCTCGGCCAGACTGGGTCGTGGATCAGGTGTTTGACTTATTCGATAATCTCGGCGCCACCGATGAACAGCTTGACTTTCCCATCGTTTACGCCAGTGCTCTCAACGGCATTGCCGGTCTGGATCACGAGAACCTTGACGACAACATGGATGCACTGTTCCAGGCCATTGTCGACCACGTTCCGGCGCCCAGGGTTGACCTGGACGGGTCGTTCCAAATGCAGATTTCCCAGCTGGATTACAACAGTTTCCTCGGAGTGATCGGTGTTGGCCGTATCGCTCGCGGCAAGATCAAGACCAACACTCCGGTAGTGGCTATAGGTGCAGATGGCAAAAAGCGCCAGGGTCGCATCCTCAAAATCATGGGTCACTCCGGCCTCCATCGTGTTGAAGTGGAGCAAGCCCAGGCCGGCGATATCGTCTGCGTCAGTGGTATGGATGAGTTGTACATCTCCGACACCCTGTGCGACATGAACAAGGTTGAAGCTCTGCCGCCGCTCACCGTGGACGAACCCACCGTATCCATGACTTTTCAGGTCAACGACTCCCCGTTTGCTGGCAAGGAAGGCAAGTTTGTCACCAGCCGCAACATCAAGGATCGCCTTGAGAAAGAGCTGCTGCACAATGTGGCACTGCGTGTCGTCCAGGGCGATAGCCCCGAGAAGTTCAAGGTCTCCGGTCGCGGCGAACTGCATTTGTCGGTGCTGATCGAGAATATGCGCCGGGAAGGTTTTGAATTGGCGGTCGGCCGTCCGGAAGTGGTTATCAAGGAGGTCGACGGCCAGCTGCAAGAGCCCTACGAGAATGTCATCATCGACATCGAGGAGCAGCATCAGGGCGCACTGATGGAGCAAATGGGGCTGCGCAAAGGTGACCTCACCAATATGGCGCCGGATGGCAAAGGTCGTATTCGTTTGGAATACACCATTCCAGCCCGCGGCCTGATCGGCTTTCGCAACAACTTCTTGACCATGACCTCGGGTACCGGCATTCTCACCTCCACCTTCAGCCACTATGGGCCGATCAAAGGTGGTGATGTCAGCCATCGACAGAATGGTGTGCTGGTCTCCATGGCCTCCGGCAAGGCGTTGACCTACTCGCTGGAAACCCTGCAGAGTCGCGGCAAGCTGTTCCTCGAGCCCGGCCAGGATATTTACGAAGGCCCGCTGGCTGGCATTCACAGCCGCGATAACGATCTGGTCATCAATCCCACCAAGGGCAAGAAGCGTGTCAATATGCGCGCTTCCGGCAAGGATGAAGTCATTGCTCTGGTGCCACCCATCAAGTTCACCCTGGAGCAGGCGCTGGAGTTCATCGACGACGACGAATTGGTTGAAGTCACGCCCAAGTCCATTCGTTTGCGCAAGAAGCTGCTGACCGAAAACGAAAGAAAACGCAGTCAAAAAAACACAGCCTGATGGTTAACCCGCCGCCAGCCTGTGGACAGATTATGAACAACAGGATGGTGGAGTGCTCAGGTGGCGGGATCCCCTGTGGAACAGACTGATTCAACGGCTGGCGAGTCGCGACAACCCAATTCAGGCTTAGATGCCATGGGCAGGGACGTCCTGTGGCGTAATGATCGTTTTGTTTTCTTTTCAATGCTGTTATTTGCCGCATTGAGCTGTGTTTTCTCGGCGGTCGCCTTTATTTTTGAGGATCTTCAAGCGGCAACACTGCTGTCGTTTGCCGGACTGTTTACCTTTGTCGGTATCATTGTTCAGATGCTGGTTGGCCTCAACCACTGGATTCGCCTTTTTTA
>JBFXIU010000179.1:0-6886 GCA_050175615.1 Porticoccaceae bacterium
GACTTTTTCTGGCTACACGCAGCAACAGATAGACGATGTTTGTCTTTCTGTAGGTTGGGAAGTGTACAATGATGCCAATGCCGCAATACTTGCGAAAATGGCCGTTGAAGAAACCGGTTACGGCAATTTTGAAAGCAAATTCGTCAAACACAAGAGAAAAATTGGCGGCGTGCTGCACGACATTAAAGGCGTAAAGACCGTAGGTTGCATTGAGCGCAATGAAGAAACAGGAATTTCAAAGTACGCCAAGCCGGTAGGCGTGGTATGCGCCATTCTTCCTGCCACCAATCCCACAGCCACCGCGGGCGGCAAGGCCATATCCATTCTCAAGGGCGGCAACGCGGTCATATTCAAACCCAGCAGCCGGGCCAAGGAATGTACCACCAAAGCCATAGAATTCATGCGTAACGGCCTGAAGCAGGTGGGCGCTCCCGAAGATCTCATTCAGGTTATTGAATTGCCCGAGCGTGAAGACACAGCGGAATTGATGCGCAAATCCGACCTGATCGTTGCCACAGGCAGCGGGCCCCTGGTCAAAGCCGCCTATTCCAGCGGCACCCCGGCATATGGCGTAGGAGCAGGCAATGCTGTGGCCATTGTGGCGGAAGACGCTGATATCCCTGACGCGGTGCAGAAAATCCACAGCAGCAAAACCTTTGACTACGCCACCTCCTGCTCCTCGGAAAACGCCATTATTGTGGTGGACGCCGTGTATGATCAGACCATCGCCGCCTTTAAAGAAATGAATGTTCATGTCTGCTCTGCTCAGGAAGCGGACGCTCTCAAACAGCACATGTGGAAGCTGAACAAAAAGGGCAAGATGGCTCTTAACCCCGATGTGATTGCCCAATCGTCGCTGGTTATCGCCAATGGCGCCGGCATATCCGTACCCGAGAACACCACAATGTTGCTGGTGGAAAGTGCTGAAGATCCCCGGACAGATCAGTTTGCGGATGAGAAGATTTCTCCCGTGCTGGTGGCTTACCGGGCCAAGGACTTCGACGCCGCTGTGGATATCCTCAAGATTTTAACCAGCCGTGTCGGCCCTGGTCACTCCTGCGGCATCCATACGTTCAAGCGCGACTATATCGAGCGCCTCGGCAACGAGATGCCGACCAGCCGTGTGACAGTGCGTCAGCCAATGGCTGCCGCCAATGGCGGGTACCCCTGCAACCGTATGCCTTCAACAGCCACTTTGGGCTGCGGCACCTGGGGGGGAAACATCACCACGGAAAATGTGCACTTCAAACATTTTTTGAACATCACCTGGGTCAACGAACCCGTAGAACCTTGGGCTTTTACGGATGAAGAAATGTGGGGCGCGTTCTGGAAGAAGTACAATATGTAGAGCCGCTTCTTTTGGAATAGGCAGCCGGTGCATCCTTTTCGACAGCATACCGGTCGCGTGCCATACAAAAACCCAAGGGGAACCACCCATGAAATTATTTGAATTCCAGGCAAAGGAAGCTTTTGCAGAGAGCGGCATCCCTATTCCTCAGGGAATATTATGCTCCACTGTTGCCGAAGTGCAAACCGCCCTCAAAGCCATCGGCCTGCCCTGCGTTCTTAAATCGCAGGTGCTGCGCGGCGGACGTGGCAAGGCTGGGCTTATCCAGGTTGTCAAAACCGAAGACGAAGCCATGGGCAAGGCCGCAGAGCTTTTTGCCTCCCCACACGGCGTGTTTCGTATTCTTGTGGAACAGGCGGTTGATATTGCGCAGGAGCTGTATCTGGCCATAACCCTTAATCCCGTCACCGCGCAGATCAGCATCATATCCAGCGCTGAAGGCGGCGTGGAAATTGAAAAACTGGCTGAAGAATCACCGGAAAAACTGGTGAAGGTAGATGTGGACATTGACAGGGGCCTCATGCCGCACCACGTGCGGGAAGTGACATTTGGCCTTGGTCTTCAGGACGAATTGGCCAAAAAAGTCGGCGAAGTGCTGCGAAACCTCTATAAGGTCTTTCGCAAATATGGCGCTGAACTGGCAGAAATCAATCCCCTGTTCGTGGACGCCGACGGCGAGATTGTCGCAGGCGACGGCAAGCTCATCACTGACGACAATATGGGCAACTTTGACGGCAAATATCCGCTGACCCGCGCTCATTTCGACAGCGATACCGAATACGAAGCCGCGCTTGAAGGCATTCCCTACCTGCAGTTTGACGGTGACATTTCGCTCATGTGCGCCGGGGCCGGTCTTACCACGACGGTATTTGACCTCATCAACTACGCTGGCGGCACGGTGGCCAACTATCTTGAATTTGGTGGTCCCAATTACAAGAAAGCCCGTGAAGCCATGCGTCTTTGCCTGCGCAACAAGTGCAAGGTCATTCTGGTAGTGACCTTTGGCACCATCGCCCGGGCGGACGTTATGGCCAACGGCCTGGTGGAAGCCATAAATGAGCTTAATCCCGATGTGCCCATTGTGACCTGCATTCGCGGCACCAATGAAGAAGAGGCCTTTGACACCTTGCGCGTGGCTGGCTTGGACCCCCTTGGTGAAACTGAGGAAGCCGTACAGCGCGCAGTGGACATCGCTGCGGGGAGGGTGAAGTAATGAGCATTTTTATCGACGAAACCACCACAGTGGAAGTTCAGGGCGCCACCGGCAAAGAAGGCAGCTACTGGCTCAAGCATATGAAAGAAATGGGCACCAAGGTCGTTTTTGGCGTCACGCCGGGCAAGGAAGGACAGGATGTGGACGGCGTGCCCGTATTCCATTCCGTCAAGCGTGGGATGCGGGATCATCCCGCCGAAATGGCCATGCTGTTCGTACCGCCCCGCTTTACCAAGGACGCAGTCTTTGAGGCCCTGGACGCAGGCATAAAAAAAATCGTCACCATCGCCGACGGCATTCCCGTGCATGAATGCCTGCAAATTCGCAGCGCTGCGCGCTCCTGCGGGGCTATGGTCATCGGGGGCAATACTTCGGGCATAATCTCGCCCGGAAAGGGCATGGCAGGCTGCATACCTTTTTGGATAGAGCGGGTCTACAAGCGCGGATCCATCGGCGTCATGACTCGCAGCGGCTCGCTTACAAACGAAGTGACAGCGGAAGTGGTGAAAGGGGGGTTCGGCGTCAGCACCCTTATAGGCGTCGGTGGCGACATCACCCCCGGGACCCGTTTTGCAGAACTTTTGCCCATGTTCGAAGCTGACCCGGAAACTGAAGCTGTGGTTATCATTGGCGAACTTGGCGGCAGTATGGAAGAAGAGGTGGCCGAAGCCATGGAGGCAAAGATATTCACAAAGCCTCTCGTGGCCTTTATCGGCGGGCGCACCGCACCGGAGGGCAAACGGATGGGGCATGCGGGCGCTATCGTTACCGGAGGCAAAGGCACGGTAAAAGGCAAAGTCAGAGCCTTGGAGATGGCCGGCGCGCTAACGGCGGCCAAGCCCAGCCAGGTGGGGCCGCTGCTGCGACAGGCTTTCAAGCTGTCCTGACCTTAAAGACAGGCCCTGGCGAACGAATTGGAATCAATCTCTCCTGAAAGCGAAAGCACCGGGACGTTGGACGACAGATGGGACGAATGTGCCCGTGTCAGAAGGTTTGCCGCCTGAACTGAACCCTTGCGGTTCAGGCGTGTAACCACTGCCAAATCGAACAATGTCCGGGCATAATGGGTGCTTCGCCCAAGGAACCTTTGCCCATCCTGACTCAGCAAGCCGCCGCAGTCAGGATGGGCAAAGGAGAGGCCAGGATCTGATCGCTGTATGCCCGTGGGTTTCGGCGCATCCTCGCCATGGCCGGGCGAGATAAGGGCCTCCCTTTAGGACGCGAAAACCCCACGACGATTTTTTCAAATGTCGTCACGCCAGCCGCATGTTCCGGCAGTGCGGACCGGGTTTTGGTGAAATATTTGAGTAAAAATTCACAATATATAAGCAAATGAAATAATTAAATATTAATATATCTATATAAAATAATACATAACATATTGACCCTAAAAATATCTATGTAAATTGGTAAATTAAAAAAATCTGTCATAAAAAATTCTCTAAGAGGTGAAAAAAGTAACAATATCGAAGTCAATATGGCTGACTGCGTGCCACGTGGCCAATAAATTGCGCTTTTCGCTGCTTACGCAGCCGCATGGTTGTTTTGAGAGTGGACACAGCACGCAAAAAGGGAAGTCGAATGCATGCCATATTTGCATTGCAATATACAGAGCAAGAATTTGTTTCTAGCGGCGGCAATTCCTCAATTGGTAAAGGAGCCCATCGGCCGAGGTTGCGCAAAAGCGCATGCTTTGCCGAGCCAGATGAAGGTGAACCGTGCCCGGGGGGGACATCCGTTGTATCCGATTAGAGCAATTTCACTTTGAAAGCGTTCTGGCGGCTGCATGAGCAGACGCCCGCCGCAAAGGCGCAAGCGCAAGTTATTTGCGCGATTACGCGCCGACGCGGACGTATCTTGAATTTTGAGAATGCACGCTCTCAAATGTAATCCGCTCATGATAAAGAATATCTTTATGCGTAAAGGATACACGGAAAAGTTTATTGCGGGTATCAAGCGTCTGGAACTGCTGTAACATTGATAAAATGCAGTATAAGGTGGCACGATATGCAGGTTGTACAACAAGAAATAGAAGTACAGAAAAAGCATTTGATAAACCCTAAAGTAGTCGTCACTATTCTTTTATGCAGTCTTTATTTTATTATGTATCTTGACAGAGTGAATATATCTCTCTCTGCCAAGGACATGATGAAAGAATTCGGTTTCCACGCGACGGAAATCGGCATAGCATTTTCCGCATTTTCCTATCCCTATCTGATTGGCCAACTTACGGGCGGGTGGATGGTCAAGCAGTGGGGGGCACGTCTTTCTCTCTTCATCTGCGGTTGCATCGTGGGCTTGTCCACCATTTACACCGGCTTTATTTCCGGCCTGCTTACCCTGTTCATCGCGCGTCTCCTCTTGGGGTGCGGCGAAGGCCCTACCTTCTCGGCTGCAACCGCTGCCATGCGCAACTGGTACCCCACGCACCGGTTCGGCTTTATTCAGGGAATAACCCACAGCGCCTCCCGGTTGGGTGGTGCCGTGGCCCCGCCCCTGGTAGCCTTTTTCATTTTGCTGGATGGCTGGCGGGCGGCCTTTTATGTTTGCGGCGCACTTTCGCTGTTGTGGGCTGTTCTGTGGTACGTTTTTTACCGTGACGATCCGCACAAGCATCCTGGCATGACCGCCGAAGATCTGAAGGGTTTGGCTCCCCCATCCCATGTGACCAAGCAGTCCAAGATTCCGTTTAACGCGCTGGCCAAACGTATGCTTCCTGTGACCATGGTGGACTTTTGTTACGGCTGGATGCTGTGGGTGTTCATTTCATGGCTCCCCTTGTTCTTCCAGAATGTTCATGGCCTGAACCTGAAAAATTCAGCGCTGCTGGCTGGCCTGACCATGGCGGCTGGTGTTGTCGGCGACACATTGGGCGGTATGATCTCTGACCGGATCCTGGTGAAAACCGGCCGAAAGCGTCTCGCACGCAATCTGTTTATCGCTGTTGCTTTTTGCATGGGGGGATCCTTCCTGCTCGGCACCCTCTTCACCTCGGACATTACAACAATCTCCATTCTTCTCTGTCTGTCTTTCTTCTCAATGGAGCTTATTTGCGGAACCATCTGGGCGGTGCCCATGGACATCTCCAGAAATTACGCCGGTGTTGCCGGCGGCATGATGAACTTCGGCTTCGGTTTGGCGGGCATCATTTCACCCATCGTTTTTGGTGTTGTGGTGGACATCACCGGCAGTTGGGTTGTGCCGTTCTCCATTTCTGTGTCCATTTGCGGCGTGGGGGCCATCCTGACATGGTTCATGCACCCGGAACGCCCCTTTGACAGTGAACACGAGGCTGTGGCGGCTTAAGACGCGTGTCTTGCGCTGGCGGGTTTTGCCCGCCAGCGCAACGTTTGGCAGAAGACTGGCTGTCCTACAATACTGCGGTCACACTATGCGACATCTCCGAACTAGATAGTGTCTACACGAGTGCAGAGGCGTAAGCGCAATTTATTTGCGCTGTTACGCGCCAACGTGGGCGTCTTGGACGCATTGAAAATGGATGTTTTCAATGCGAAAATGCTCTAGAGGCTTCCCAGATGCTGCATTTCACCTGTCCAGCGAGAAAGCTTTATTCGCGAAATGGCTTTGTCAGCCACAGGAATTTTATCAATGCGTCTTGGAAGCACATATTCATTGCTCTTTCCCGGCAGCACAATGGAGCATGCGGCTCTGCCGCGTTCCTGAAAGGCATTCAGATAGGGCAGATCATAGGCTATATCTCGTGCTTGTTCTTGAGTTATAGGCTCATGATATTCAATAATCACCTGCAGATGCTGGAAGTCCAGCAGCAGTTTTGCCCGGTACACAAGGCAGGTGGTATCTTTGACAGCGGCTTGCAGAGGGTGAAAAGGGTCGGCATCGGCGGTAAGCGTATACAGCGTCTCGTGCAATGTTTCGCCCTTGTAGGGGGTTGTTCCGCCTCTCAGCACCGGAAAGGGGGGATGGTGGGCCGCCTCCCAGAGCCACGGGGCTTCAGTTTCAGCCAATGCCGTGATGAGCAGGCCAACGCCATTCTTGTAAGCGGCAAACCACAGCCGACCGTTCCCTGCCACGGAAAGACGAGTTTCTGGACTCAGGCTGCACCACCCATCGGCGATCAAGCTCATATCCCTGGCTGGTGCAAAAGTGACGAATGGCCGCGCTCGCGAAACAAGCACAGGCATATCAGCCGTGCCATTCTGTCCCATGCCGCGCAACGGAGAACGATCAAAAGCGTATTTTGACAGATAGACTCCGCAAAGCATTAGTGCGGCGATGCACAGAAAAATTTTCATTGCACGATCCTGCCGATGCGACTAATAGTCCATGTTTTGCCACAGGTTGCT
>JBFXIU010000180.1:0-6661 GCA_050175615.1 Porticoccaceae bacterium
TCCCGCGCAGGCAGGAATCTATCATCAATTCACTTTTCCGGACTCCCGCCTATGCCGGAGTGACGGAAGCAGAATTAACCAGAGTTTTCTTAACTAACAGGATCTTCCTGCCTTTCAAGTATGGAAAAAAATACGTGGCTTTATTGTTTTTCAAAGGCTGATTTGGTTATTCGGCCAGTGGCATTTTTTCTGCAGCAGAACAGAAGAGTTTTAGCGCGGGGTCATCTTGATCAATAGGTATTGATTGGCTATTGATCAAGATAAAGAAAGACCAACTCATCGAGCTAGAGCTTGACCTTGTCAGCACCTTTTAGTTGCAGCATAACCCTGGCTTCATCAGGCGTTGCCACCTCAAGCCCCAGGGCTTCCACCATTTGACGGGCTTTTCTTACCTGCTGGGCATTGGATTCTGCGAGCTCCCCTGGATCAATCCACAGGTTGTCTTCCAGCCCAACCCTGAGGTTGGCGCCATGAGCCGCAGACATTGCTGCGACCGACATTTGTTTATTTCCCGCGCCAAGAACCGACCACTGGTAATCAGCGCCAAAAAGCCTGTCTGCTGTTCTCTTCATGTGCATGACATCCTCCGGGTGATTACCTATTCCACCCAAGATGCCAAAAACGGTTTGAATAAAAAAGGGCGGCTTTACTAAACCGCGCTCTACAAAATGGGCAAGATTGTAAAGATGCGCAGTGTCGTAGCATTCGAATTCAAACCTGGTGCCAAGGCTGCCAAGTTTTTCGAGAACGTAGGCCATATCCCGGTAGGTGTTCTTAAAAATGAGCTCATCGCTATTTTTAAGATAGTCATATTCCCAATCGTATTTAAATTCCTTAAAACGATTAAGCATCGGAAATAAACCGAAGTTCATTGTACCCATGTTCATTGAGGCCACTTCAGGCTCAAATGCGACTGCGGGTTCGAGGCGCTGCTCCAATGACATATAAGGAGAGCCGCCAGTGGTAAGGTTAAGAATGGCTGGACATTCTTTATGAATTTTCGGCAAAAATTTTGAAAACGCCTGTGCCGTTTGATCTGGGCGACCATCGGCTTCATTGCGGGCGTGAAGGTGGATAATGGCTGCACCTTCATTGGATGCAGCAATAGCGGCATCGGCTATCTCATCTGCTGTAACGGGCAGATAAGGAGACATGCTGGGGGTGTGTATTGAGCCTGTTACAGCACAGGTAATAATAACTTTGCGTTTTTTGGCCATGTCGATGTCCTGAGTATTTTGAAATAGCTGGAATTGCGGTGTTTAACAGAGCACTGCTAAAGGCACCTAGATTGTTGTTATGGATGCATTTGCGTACAAAGTTTGGTTTGTAAAAATGTATCCAAATCATACTAAAAGCTGTTCTATTGGTCAATTATTTGCATTTTGGCGAGCATCAGCCATTACGGCTACAACAATACTCTGCGAAAATCCGCCAAAACATTGGCCAAATAGGCATTAAAACGTCCCGCCATCGCACCATCAACAACGCGATGATCCCAGCTCAAGCTCAAAGGAAGTATTAGCCTAGGCTCTGCCGCTGCGCCATTCCATATTAACTGGGTGCGAGCTTTGGATACACCGAGAATCGCCACCTCGGGCGCATTGATTATTGGCGTAAAATAGGTGCCGCCGATTCCCCCCAAGGAGGAAATGGAAAAGCAACCGCCACTCATTTCATCCACAGATAATTTTCCGGCGCGCGCCTTGGCGGCCAGTTCATTCATTTCTCTGGCAATGTCTAAAATGCCTTTGCAATCAGCATCGCGAATCACCGGAACAACCAGCCCTTTTGGCGTATCTGCAGCAAAACCTATGTGGTAATACTGCTTATAAATGAGTTCTTCACCATCCAGACTGGTATTGAATTCAGGAAAGTTTTTCAGTGCTGACACGCAGGCTTTCATCAAGAAAGCGAGTAAAGTCATCTTGATACCGGCTTTTTCATTTTCTTTGTTTAACTGCACTCGGAACGCTTCGAGATCGGTAATATCCGCATCTTCATGATTAGTGACATGGGGAATGCTAACCCAGTTGCGATGCAGATTGGCGCCACTGATTTTTCTCATGCGCGGAAGTTCACGCCGTTCAACAGTACCAAATTTTGAAAAATCCACCTCCGGCCATGGCGCCAATCCGGAAAAAACCTGCCCTTGATTCTGGTTGCTTTGGTTTTTAACGGCTTTTTTAACAAAATTTACAACGTCTTCTTTGGTAATTCTGCCTTTTGGTCCGGTAGCCGTAACCGAACCCAGTGGCACATCAAGTTCTCGCGCCAGCTTGCGAATGCTTGGTGACGCATGGGGAAGCGAGGTTCCCGGTGTCGACGACGGCAGGCTTGATGCAGCGCTCTGCCAATCTATTTTCACAGACTTCGCGCCATCATTTTGAGAATCAATGGCTTGAACCGCATCGGCTTGAGGGCTTGCAGCTTGCTGGAGAGCCGCTTCAGACCCGCTGCTATCCGGTTTCGGTTCTGTGGGCGATTTTTCGGCTCCAGTGGATACAGGACTCGGTGGCGGCACGTCGATTTCTGCCGCTACTTTTTCAGGACTTGTATCCGCTGCCGCTTCCAGCAATAAAATCAGGCTCCCTTCGCTGACTTTACTGCCTTCAGCAACTTTTAATTCTTTAATAATTCCCGCACTGGGTGCAGGAACTTCCATGGTGGCTTTATCCGTTTCCAGGGTGATCAAACTCTGATCCTTATCAACGGCGTCACCGGGTTTGACCAGGATTTCAATCACTTCAACATTTTCTGCGCCGCCAATGTCGGGAACCAGAACCTCTGTTATTGTCGCCATCTCAGGCCTCCCAGGAAGCGGTTGCATTGATATTTACAGCGTATTTCTTTATCGCATCTGCGCAAACTTTAGTGGTCACCTGCCCCTTTTGCGCCAACGTTGACAACACGGCAACAACTATGTGATGGCGGTCTACCTCAAAGAAATTACGCAGCACTGGCCGCGTATCACTGCGCCCAAAACCATCGGTACCCAAAACCGTGAATGTCGGCTCAATATATGAGGCAATAAGCTGGGGAATAGCGCGCACATAATCTGTGGCGGCGATCACGGGAACTGCGCCGCCCAGACAGCTGGCAACATGACTGACGCGCTGTTCCTGGGTGGGATGAAAACGATTCCAGCGTTCTACTTCTCGCGCATCTTTCGCCAACTCTGTGAAACTGGTGACGCTCCAGATGTCACTTTCAATACCCCAATCATTGGCCAGAATTTCTGCCGCGGCGATAACCTCCAGCATAATGGTACCGGAACCCAGCAAGCGAGCCTTGCCTTTTGGCTTTTTCACCTCTTGCGAGGCATAAAGATACATGCCTTTAATAATATCTTCTTCAACACCGGCCTTGAGGGAAGGTTGTGGATAATTTTCGTTCATTGCCGTGATGTAGAAAAACTCATCTTTCTGCTCTTCAAGCATGCGGCGCATGCCGTAATCGACAATAACAGCCAATTCGCCAGCAAAAGCGGGATCATAAGCGCGGCAGTTGGGCACTGTTGAGGCAATCAGATGGCTGTGGCCATCCTGATGCTGCAATCCTTCGCCACCCAGGGTGGTTTTCCCGGCGGTGGCGCCGATCAAGAAACCACGGGCGCGCTGATCTGCCGCCGCCCAAATTAAATCGCCAATACGCTGAAAACCGAACATGGAATAATAAATATAAAAGGGCAACATGCTGATGCCGTGGACAGAGTAGCTGGTCGCCGCTGCAACCCAGGAGCTTATCGCGCCCGCCTCACTGATGCCCTCTTCAAGAATTTGCCCGTCCAGCGCTTCGTGATAACTGAGAATTGAACCTATATCTTCGGGTTCGTAACGCTGGCCAGCACTGGAATAAATGCCCACTTGCTTGAACATACTGGCCATGCCGAAGGTGCGTGCTTCGTCGGCAACAATAGGAACAACTCGAGAACCCAGAGTTTTATCCTTGAGCAAAGCGCCCATCATGCGCACAAAAGCCATGGTGGTGGACATTTCCTTGCCTTCCGACTCAAGGGCAAATTTGGCGTATTTACTTAACTCAGGCACAGCCAAAGGCTCTGCGGCGACGGCTCTGCGCGGCATATAACCGCCCAAAGCCTGGCGGCGCTCATGGAGATAGCGCATTTCTTTACTGTCGTCGCCGGGCTTGTAAAAGGCCAATGATTCGGTTTCTTCATCGGACAATGGCAGTTGAAACCTGTCGCGAAACGCCAGCAGGTCATCGCGATCCAGTTTTTTCTGCTGGTGGGTGGTCATTTTACCCTGCCCGGCTTCACCCATGCCGTAACCTTTCTTGGTTTGGGCAAGAATTACCGTGGGGCGCCCTTCATGGCGCGCAGCGGCATCATAGGCGGCGAAAATTTTGACCAGATCATGACCACCTCGCTTAAGCCCATCGATTTGTTCGTCAGTCATGCCATCGACAAGACGAGCGAGAGCCCCATTTTGACCAAAGAAATTGTCGCGGTTATAACGGCCATCTTTGGCGGCAAAGGTTTGAAATTGACCATCCACGGTATCGGCAAAAGCGCGAATCAAAGCGCCCTCTTTGTCGCGGGCAAAAAGTCCGTCCCAATCGGAACCCCAGACCAATTTGATTACATTCCAACCGGCGCCACTGAACTGGGCTTCCAGCTCATCAATAATACGGCTGTTGCCGCGAACAGGGCCGTCGAGCCGTTGCAGATTGCAGTTGACGACCCAGATAAGATTGTCCAGCCCTTCCCTGGAAGCCAGCGAAAGTGCAGACAAACTTTCAGGCTCGTCCATTTCACCATCACCGAATACGCCCCACACCTTGCGGCCCGTGGTATCAATTAAGCCGCGGTTGTGGAGATAGCGCATAAACCGCGCCTGATAAATGGAGCTGATTGGCCCTATGCCCATAGACCCTGTGGGAAATTGCCAGAAGTCCGGCATCAACCAGGGGTGGGGATAACTGGATAATCCTTGGGCACCGATGCGGCTTGCGGTCACTTCCTGGCGGTAGTGCTCCAAGTCTTTTTCAGCAAGGCGCCCCTCCAGAAAGGCCCTGGCATAAATGCCCGGCGCTGAATGGGGTTGATAAAAAACCACATCACCGCCAAAGGCCTCGTTGCGGGCGCGAAAGAAATGATTAAAGCCCACTTCAAAAAGATCTGCCGCACTGGCGTAGCTGGCGATATGACCGCCCAGCTCGCCATAGGCTTTGTTGGCGCGCACCACCATGGCCAGGGCATTCCAGCGCATGATAGACACCAGCTTTTCTTCAATGGCGAGATCACCTTTGAACGGCGGCTGTTGTTCAACCGTAATGGTATTGACATAAGGGGTGCCGTGAACCGGCTGCCAGCCAATGGCGGGATCGCGGGCAATAATGGAAAGAGCGTCGAGAATTTGCCGCGCCCTCTCAGAACCTGAATGGGCAACCAGGGACTGAAGCGCCTCACACCACTCAGCAAGCTCCTGGGGGTCGCTGTCGTTCTGTGTCAGTTGGCGATAGGCATCAATCGTAGAATTATAGTGGGTCATAGTGGTCTCCTCGAAGAGACCTATTTTAGCCCTATGCTCGCGGTTATATTGTCTTTTATTGGTTGCAAAAACCAATGTTTTCAGAATAATATGCCGAAATACAATTGTTTTGCAGAATTTATGAAGCTTGACAGTATAGATCTAAAAATTCTCGCGGAATTACAGCGAGACAGCAAAGTCACCAATCTTGAACTGGCGCAGAGAGTCAATTTGTCCCCTTCCCCCTGCCTGACTCGCGTCAAGCGCCTTGAGTCGGAAGGGTTGATTCGAGACTATGTGGCGCTTCTCAATCCCAAGATGCTGGGCCTCAATCTCAACGTCTTTATTTTTATCAGTCTCAAAGCCCAGAACCGTGAAATGCTAGAGCATTTTGAAGACCGCGTCTGTGCCCATGAAGCGGTGATGGAGTGTTACCTGATGACTGGCGACGCAGACTACCTGATTCGCGTCGCCATGCCGGATGTAGAAGCCCTTGAACGCTTTATTGTGGACCACCTGTCGCCCATGCCTGAGGTCGAAAAAATACGCTCCAGCTTTGCGCTCAAACAGGTGCGTTATAAAACCGCCCTGCCGTTAACAAGCGGGTAATTGCGATTCACGCCGTTGCCGCGCAAGCAGGAGTCAAAGGCTGTGTTCCGTTTCCAGGCCATTATCACTGCACCAGCGGCGACCAAGAGCTATCAGTGGCTCGCTATCCACAATCAGAACTTTTGCTATAGCGTCATAGGCCGGCGTACCTTTATAAGCCGTCACCAGCTGGGACAGGTTTTCCGTCAACACCGAACCCCAGATCATCAGTGTTTCGCAATCAGCATCAATGTCGTTATAACTGGCGATTGCCTCTGCCAGGTTCTTTGCCAACTGTTGTTTTAATTCAGGCTGATGCTGTGTCAATAAAGCTAAAATGGTTTTCGCCATATTAATGGTCAATATCAGCTGCTGGCGGATATAGCGGCGGCGATGGCGCAGCCTTTCTCTGCTTGCCTCCAGGGTTTTTATGGTCAGCATCAACTGCTCTTGTGCAGGTTTGTTATCTATAGCCACAGCAGGCTGCACCACTTTTTTTAAGGTATTGATGGCAACCAGTAATTGAGAATTGAGATCAGGCTGCATTGATCACCTCGTTGAGATGGTTGCGGAGTTGTTCAAGA
>JBFXIU010000181.1:0-6638 GCA_050175615.1 Porticoccaceae bacterium
TCAGGACGTTATGAGTAACAGTACCAAAGTGATGGTCAATGCTGGCGATTGCAAAAATATTTTTTACCTTCCCCTGGACAAGGCCGTTGACAGCGGGTTGAGTGGCTCCACAACGACGCAGGGACTCACTGCCGCCCTGATCAGCGCTCTTGCCGAAGCCATTGCCTAGCGGGTGGACGCCGAGCAGGGTGCATCTGTCAAAAGAGGGTTGAGATAATGAATCCGAGGTATGCAGGACTTTTTATTATCATCGCCCTGGGGTTGCTGGTTGTCGCCAATTGCGTGTTTGTGGTCAAGGAAACCGAAAAGGCGGTGATGCTCCAGTTCGGTGAGTTGATCAAAGAGGATATTCCTCCTGGAATCCATCCGAAAATTCCTTTTGTCCACCAAATTCGCAAGTTCGACTCTCGAATTCTGACCCTGGATTCGGAAACAGAGAGTTTCTTTACCGTCGAGCGGAAACGCTTGATGGTGGACTCCTACGCCAAATGGCGCATTGTCGATGTGGGTGAATACTATCGCGCCACTGGCGGCGATGAGCTGGTGGCTCACAATCGTCTGGCAAACCGGGTCAACGATGGTCTGCGCAACCAGTTTGGTACGCGAACCCTTCACGAGGTGGTGTCTGGCGAACGGGATCAACTGATGTTGGATATTCTCGAACACCTGAACAGCACAGTGCGGGGAACCTTGGGTATCGAAATTATCGATGTTCGTGTTAAGCGCATTGATCTGCCCGACGAAGTCAGTGAACAGGTTTTTCGAAGAATGACTGCCGAGCGTGAAAAAGAAGCCCGCGATCTGCGCGCCAAAGGTAATGAGCAGGCTGAAAAAATCCGCGCTGACGCCGATCGCCAGCAAACCATTATCGAAGCCAACGCCTACCGGGACGCTGAAAAAATCCGCGGTATTGGCGATGCCCAGGCCACGGAAATCTACGCATCAGCCTTTAGCAAGGATCCCGAGTTTTACGCCTTTACTCGCAGCCTCAACGCCTATAGAAACTCGTTCAATAATAAGAGCGATATTCTCCTGGTGGATCCAGACAGCGATTTTTTCCGCTATCTCGACAGTCAGGCGGGCAGCAGGTAAGACGCAAGCCATCCAGACTTCGCCTGGCGGCATTCCTTCCGTCGGGCGAAGGCCGGGTGCAACCTGATGTTTACGGCAACAGAGGGTGCCCAGTGGCGCAAAGGGTGCTAAAATCCGCCCACCGGGGAGACCCGGTTTTTTTATGGCTTTAGAGCGCCGCTATTAACTGTGAGTGGCCTCTGCGCAACCTGACAGGAGTCACCCCAAGACGGCTTGCGCCGGGCAGCTGTCAGGTCGCACCTTTTGGGGCTTTCAGGCAGATCCGCACTCGGCGTTGCAACTTGTCGACAGGCAGCCAGCATGACTGCGAAGTTGCGCCTTGATTGCGAACCCGCCTGAAAGCCAGAAGCTGCTCCCAATTAATGCTGCTCTTAATTAATAGAGGCGCCATTAATTTTGCGTGACCGAAACGGGCAAAATCCGTAAATGGTGGACTTGTTGAATGTGGTATGAACTGGCAAAGGCCTTTTGTCTTCTTCTCGTCATTGAGGGTGTGATGCCTTTTATTGCCCCTGGCCGGTGGCGGCAATTGGCCGCAAAGCTTGCCCAGATCGATGACAGAACCATGCGAATTATTGGCTTTGCCAGTATGCTTACCGGCGCAGTACTACTTTTCCTGATCAAACACTTTTAGAGACACTGGAAACATGACCAAAGTAGACCACTGGCTGTTGCCGGAGGGAATTGAGGAGATTTTGCCCAACCAGGCTTTTGCTGTCGAGCGCCTGCGCCGCCAATTGCTGGACGTTTACCACGGCTGGGGTTATGACCTCGTCATTCCACCTCTGGTAGAATTTACCGACTCACTGTTGAGCGGTTCTGGGCGGGATCTGGATCTTCTCACCTTCAAGCTGACGGATCAGCTCAGTGGCAAGACCATGGGCGTCAGTGCAGATATTACGCCTCAGACCGCCCGAATGGATGCCCACAGTTTGAGACGCACTGGCCCCAATCGCCTGTGCTATGCCGGGACGGTGCTCTATACGCGGCCGCGCAGTCCGATTTCGTCGCGATCGCCGATTCATGTGGGTGTTGAACTCTATGGCGTTCCCAGTCTGGAAGCAGATCTTGAAGTCATCAGTCTTATGGCCGAAGCCCTGGCGGATGTGGGCGTGGCAAAACTCTGCCTGGATCTTGGCCATGTGGGCATTTATCGCAGCATTGAGGAAAGCCTGGACATTGATAGCGGATTAAAAGCGGAACTTTTTGAGTTGCTGCAGGCAAAATCCTGTGAACTTGACAGTTGGGTGGCAAGCTATATCGCAGACACTGATCTCGCGGCCATTATCAAGACGTTGCCGAAGCTTTCCGGGGATTCCGGAATATTGGATTCGGCACGTGAGCTTTTCGCCGGCGCGCCGGCAGAAGTGGAGTTGGCGCTTGACGAACTGCAGCTCGTTGTCGAACAGCTGAATACTCGCTACCCCGACCTTGAAATTTATCTGGATCTCTGTGAGCTCGAAGGCTATCACTACCACACCGGCATAGTATTTGCCGCTTACGCAGATGCTGCCCGTCAGGCACTGGCCAATGGTGGCCGCTACGATGACATCGGCGAAAGCTTTGGCCGTGCCCGCCCGGCCACGGGGTTCAGTATCGACTTGAAAGCGGTCGTCGACCTTGTCACCGGCAATGAAGATCAGGGCTATAACCAGCCCTCGGGTATTTATGCCGAGGCCTCGGAGAACCCGGCTCAAGTGGAATTTATCCGCGATCTGCGCGCCAATGGCGATAGGGTGGTCTGCGGTTTCAGCGGCCAAAGCCCCGATTATGCAGAATTGCGCTGCGACAGAATACTGGTGGCTGATGGCGGCCACTTTTCAGTAAAACCGATTATTAATTAGCTTCAGAGTTAAACAGTATGGGAAAAAATGTTGTGGTTCTCGGCTCCCAGTGGGGCGATGAGGGCAAAGGCAAGGTGGTAGACCTGCTCACCGACCAGGTGTCCACGGTTGCCCGCTTCCAGGGTGGCCATAATGCGGGGCACACCTTGGTTATTGAGGGTGTCAAAACCGCCTTGCACCTCATCCCCTCGGGTATTCTTCGCGAAGGTGTCACCTGTGTCATTGGCAACGGTGTTGTGCTGGCGCCCGATGCACTGATTCGGGAAATGGAAGAACTTGAAGCCAAGGGCGTTCCCGTCAGGGACCGCCTGCGTATTTCCCCTGCGTGCCCCCTGATTCTGCCCTACCATGTGGCGCTGGATCAGGCGCGGGAAGCGGCTCGCGGCAATGCCAAAATTGGCACCACCGGCAGGGGAATCGGCCCCGCCTACGAAGATAAAGTGGCGCGCCGCGGTCTGCGTGTGGGTGATATGCTCAACGCCGACCGATTTGCCGTCAAGCTGAAAGAGGTGCTGGAATATCACAACTTCTCTCTGGTGCACTATTACAAAGCCGAGGCTGTGGACTTTGAGAAAACCCTGGATCTGGCGCTCGCCTGGGCCGAAGAGCTCAAACCCATGGTGGAAGATGTTGTCGAGCTGCTCCACGCCGAGCGCGAACGGGGGGGCAATATTCTCTTTGAAGGCGCCCAGGGCGCTCTCCTCGATATTGACCACGGCACCTATCCTTTTGTGACCTCGTCAAATACCACCGCTGGCGGCACTGCGACCGGCAGCGGTTTTGGTCCGCTGTTTCTCGACTATGTTCTCGGTATCACCAAGGCCTATACCACCAGAGTGGGTTCAGGGCCATTTCCCACCGAACTCGATTGCGCTGTGGGTATACACCTGGGGGAAAAAGGTCACGAATTTGGCACCACCACCGGCCGTCAGCGCCGCTGTGGCTGGTTCGACGCCGTTGCTGTGCGCCATGCGGCGCGCATCAACAGTATTTCCGGGCTCTGCCTGACCAAGCTTGATGTGCTCGATGGTCTTGAAACCATCAATATCTGCACGGGCTATACGGATGCGGCTGGCCAGTCAGTGTCTATGCCCTACGATGCCGAAGGCTGGCAGGATGTGGTGCCCGTCTATGAAACCCTGCCCGGCTGGTTCGAATCCACCGTCGGCGTGCAAAAGCTGGCAGGATTGCCGGAAAACGCCCGCGCCTATATTCGCCGCATTGAGGAACTCACCGGCTGTCCTATCGATATTATTTCAACCGGGCCGGATCGGGTGGAAACCATTATTTTAAGGCACCCCTTCGATTGATGTTGAGTCTATGAACAAACTTGAGCAACTGAAACAAGTCACCACAGTGGTGGCGGATACTGGCAATATCGACGATATTCGCCGCTATGCCCCCGTCGACGCCACCACCAACCCCTCGCTGTTGCTCAAGGTGGCGGCCAGCCCTTCCTATCAGGGGATCATTTCTGAAGCCTTGTCCTGGAGCCGAGCCCAGGGTGGAGCAGATGCTGAGCAGATGGCAAACTGCATCGATCGCCTCGCCGTTGGCATAGGCGCGGAAATTACCCGTATCGTGCCGGGTAGGGTATCCACAGAAGTCAGCGCACGGCTGTCGTTCAATACCTCCGCAACCCTGGATAAAGCCAGAAAACTGATCGCTCTCTACGAAGATATGGGCATAGGCCGGGAGCGAGTGCTGATTAAAATTGCCTCTACCTGGGAGGGAATTCGCGCCGCGGAAATCCTCGAACGGGAAGGCATTAACTGCAACCTCACGCTGTTGTTCAGCTTTGCCCAGGCAAGAGCCTGTGCCGACGCTGGCGTATTCCTTATTTCGCCCTTTGTCGGTCGCATCTACGATTGGTACAAAAAAGCCTTCGCCGAGGATTACCAGGGTTCAGAGGATCCCGGTGTTCAGTCTGTTACGCGAATTTTCAACTACTATAAAGCCCATGGCTTCAAGACGGTGGTGATGGGTGCCAGCTTTCGCAATACCGGGCAGATCGAGGCGCTGGCGGGCTGTGATCGCCTCACCATCAGCCCCCAGCTGCTCGCTGATCTGGAGGCTGATAAGGGTCAGTTGCCTATTGCCCTCAATAGTGGGGCTGTTGCCTCCAATGATAAAGTTCATGCCTTGGGTGAAGAGGGCTTCCGCTGGCACCACAACGATGACGCTATGGCGACGGAAAAACTTGCCGAGGGCATTCGCCTTTTTCACAGCGATGAACTTAAGCTGGAGGCATTGTTGCGCTCAGTGGTTTAAGGCACTCTAAAATTTCACGTTTGAGAATCTGGAGTCAAAATGATTAAAAAACCCATGGAGCTTATTCGCGAGGCCAAGTCTGGAACTTTCTGCCTTACCGCTGAAGGGGCGCAGGCACAGTTGGCGGAAGATCCTGCCACCGTCATTATTGATGTGCGCGAACCGGAAGAGGTCGCCGCCAGCGCAGTTGCCGGCGCTGTCAATATTCCCCGCGGTGTCCTCGAAATGAAAGTGGAACAACTGGTGCCAGCCCATGATGCGCCAGTGCTGCTCTGCTGTGCATCTGGCGGCCGCGCCGCGCTTTCCGCGAAAACATTGCGCGACATGGGTTACACCAATGTCAAACTGATCGACTGCGCGCACCAGGAGATTGTAGACACCCTTAATAAAGGTAATTAACAAGGGTAATTAACCCGGCCATGGATGTCGTCGGGTTAATACGAAGCACGGGGAACTCTGTTCGTGGGTGTCGACTCTCGCGAGCCCTTGAAATGCAGGCAAGTTCGCAGTTTGCGCCCGCACTGCCAGAGTGAATGTCATATATGTGATGACGATCTGTATTTGATTGCCGAATTAATAGTTTGCAAGCGCAGTCGCTTAACACTGTAGTCGGGGCAGTTATTGAGGAGAAATCGTGTCGGAACTCAAAGATCCACGGGTACTCTTTGCCGCCGAGCGCACCCTGCTCGCCTGGAATCGCACGAGTCTGTCTTTAATCGCTTTCGGCTTTATTGTTGAGCGTGCTGGACTGCTTATTCGAGCCATTGCCCCTGAACTGGCGTACACAGAACAAATCGCCTTAACCTTCTGGCTCGGCCTCGCTTTCATGGCACTGGGTGCTTTTGCTTCGGCATACTCAGCAAGACAGTATGCCGTGATTTTGCGCACGCTGAACCCAGCCGAATATCCGCCCGGCTATTCAGCCAGGTGGGGATTGGTGGTCAATTACATCGTAGCCTTGCTGGGTGTGTTGCTAGTATTGGCTTTGGTGGCCTGGCATCTGTTTTAAATATGCGGCTGTGGAAGGGGGCAGAGTAAAAAGGCGCTGGTATAGTGCCACACCCAAAGTTTCCGTCATTCCCGCGCAGCTGTGAATCCGATGATTCAAGGTGGGTTTCCAGGCAGTTTTTACACTGACCCCAATTTCCGACTCAGGATAATGATTTTGAGGGCCTGGAGAATGTCAGGTACATTTCCAGGAAAAGTAGATAGTAATCTCAAACCGGGGTTAGTACAGAATGGTACTGGTTTAGCGCGAAACCCAAGGTTTTCGTCATTCCCGCGCAGGCGCACTGCTGTCCGGAATATTTCACGCCGTCATTCCTGCGTAGGAACGTCACCCTCGACCTGATCGGGGGCAGGAATCCTTAATCGAAACCAACTGAACACCAAGACATATGTGTGCAGTAGCCCAATAAAGCGGTAAATCAG
>JBFXIU010000182.1:0-6625 GCA_050175615.1 Porticoccaceae bacterium
AAATTGGCCAATCAGATTCTTGATGCAGATGATATCGCCCAAGCCATCATGACAATTGTCAAGGGCTGACCAGTAGCGCAGCAGGAAGCACTATTATGGAAAATTCGCTCGACACGGCTCCGCAAGTACTTGAAGCACTGCAGTCAGACGACAGCGCCACTATTCGCGGTGCCGCTTTCAATGCTGGCGACATGGCCCTGCTTGAAGCTATCCCTTTGCTCTGCTCGCTTGTCAAAAGCAGCAATATCGGCATACAGGAAGCGGCAGAATACGCCTTGCGCAAAATTCGAGGCCCCCAGGTAGTGGCTGCCCTGCTGCCCTTGCTGCGTAGCGATGAAGCCCCTGTGCGCAATGTGGCCATGGATATTTTGCGTGAAATCGGCAGTGACAGCATTGAAAGCATGCAGCCGTATCTTCAGGATGAAGACCCGGATCTGCGCATATTTATAGCCGACATTCTCGGATACAGCCCGACGCACCAGGCTGTTCTGCTTCTTTCAAAAGCTCTGCTTAAAGATCCGGAAGTAAACGTACGCTATCAGGCGGCCGTGAGTTTGGGCAACCTTGCTTTTCCCGAGGCAGTTCCCTCTCTGTGCCAGGCCATGCACGATGAAGAATGGGTGCAGTTCGCGGTGGTGGAAGCCCTGGCGAAAATCAAGGATCCTTCCGCTGCCAATGGGCTTGTAAAGCTGCTGCCGCAGGCGTCGCCACTGGTATGCTCCGCCATCATTGACGCTCTGGGCGATATGGGGGATGTAAAAGCCATACCGCTTCTTTTCAGCTCACTTGAAAATGTCGGCGTGCCTCTTCGGCATAAAATCGTCAAAGCCATCGTACAGATTCTGAGCGTGCGCTCCCTGTCGTTGCTGGCCGCCAAGTCACAAGAACGCTTGCGCGCCTATCTGCTTGAGGCGCTCGCCGATAATGATGAGGACATTCTGTTGGCCGCGCTGCAAGGCTTGAGCGCCATTGGCAACGAAGACTCCACCAAGGCTATCATCAATCTGGCCGTAGGCCTTGATGCGGAGCGGCAGCCCGAACTTTATGAGGCTGCCATACATGCCATTGCTTCCCTTGGGTACAACAACATGCTCCGTGACGCCCTGCGTAGCGAAGATGAAAAGCGTATTGCCGTGGCAATGGAAGCCTGTCGGCTTCTAAAGGATCAAAGTCCGGTTGAGGAGCTTAAAAACATCTTCTGGCGGGTAAGTCCAGAACTGCGACGGGAAGCTGTGGCCGAGCTCGCGCAGATGGGCACATGCACGGATACTCCGTTCTTTCTCTCCATTATCGAACACTCTGACGACCCGGAAGTTTTAAAGAGCGCGCTGGTGTTTTTCGGTAATCAGCATGGTTGCCCTGAAGTGGAAGACATCGTTTTTGCCCAGCTTGACCATCGATATGTTGATGTGCAGGAAATGGCTCTTGAAGCATGCATCAATCTTCACAGCCCCAAACTCAACAGCCAGTTTAAAATCAGGGCGCGCAGCGAAGACCCCATGCAGCGCATGATGGCCATCTACGCTCTTGGCCGCTATAGCGTCACTGAAAATCTTGATGAAATACTGCAGGCTCTTGAAGACCCCTCGCCCCGTGTGCGACAGGTTGCCATCGAGGCCTTTCAAAATCTGGGGGCACAGGCTGAAGACTTTTTGCCCCACTTTTTGCCCCGCCTGATTGATGAAGACAAGGACGTGCGGATCGCCCTGGTGGACCTGCTTGGTCAGATAGGGACGCCAGCAGTCATGCCGCACCTTGTCTCTGCCCTTGCCGACGAGAATGACTGGGTCAAAATCAGAGCGATTGAAGCCCTGGGCGTACACAAACTTGCCGATGCTGTTCCCTACCTGACTCAACTGTTTGAAACAGCCAGTCCCATGGTTTCTTACAAGATTATTGAAGCCTTGGGAATGATCGGCGGCAATGTGGCCTTCAGTGTGCTTCTTGGCTTGATGAACAGTGAAGACCAGGAATTACAGCACGCTGCGGCTGAAGCGGTGGCAGCCATCCAGGCCGAACAGGAGTAGCCATGTCACAGCCTCCGACCTTTTTTCCCCACGGCGCGCAAAATAAAAACGCCAACGATACAGAAAATCGCGGAACGTCCACTTCCACGGCTCCATCCGCGACGGGCAAGCCCCCTAGCCAGCCTGGGGCTTTTTCGCGTCCGGCTGACGAACAAACGTCACGCCCTGGCGCAGGTCTGACACCGCCGCAACCGACATCAGCTTTCAAACCCTCAGGATATGCCCCGCGCCCCACAGACCCCGCCGCGTCCCCGGCGCGGCCCGCTTTTGGCAACAACACGGGAAGCAGCCCCTTCAGTTCCGGGGGCACTACGCCTAACCAGCCTTCTGCATTTGGCGGCGCAACCTCTCCCTATGTTGGCCAGTCTGGCCTGGGACAACCCAATCTGGGGCAGTCCAACTGGACGTCTCCCTTGCGCCAGACAGCCCAGACGCCGCCCGGAACCTCGGTTTCCAGCCCCTTTGCCGCAAAAGACGCCGCTGCGCAAAAACCTCCCTTCGGGGCGCAGCAGGCACCCTCTTTCGGCGCGACCGGCTCAAGCCTTTTTCCGTCAGCAGGCGCGGCGGCCAACAAAACCAGCGCTTTCCAGCCCGGGGCCAATACGACGCCGCAGGCGGCAGTGCCGCCAAAGCCCTCTCTTTTCCGCACACAGCCAGGCACGCCTTTGCGTCAACCCCTCACCCCAAGTTCGGCCTTTCGCACGCCTACTCCTGCTGTTGTGAACACAAAGGCTGCTTCGCCCTTTCGCAAGGACTTGCAGATTTCAGATGAGGAATTTTTGCAGCTTCGCGATTTTATTTACCAGCAATGCGGCATTTTTATCGCCGAAAACCGCAAATATCTGGTTGAAAACCGTCTTTCCAACCGCATTAAAGATCTGAATCTCAAAAGTTACAACGAATACTACAATTTCCTTCGGTTTGATGCCAGTAGGAAGACTGAATTAAATAAGCTCTTTGAGGTTGTTACCACCAACGAAACCAGTTTTTACCGCAATCCGCCGCAACTGGAAGTTTTTCAAAAAAACGTGCTGCCCGAGATACTGGATCAATGCCGCCAAAAAGGCCAAAAAAAATTGCGTATTTGGTCGGCAGGTTGTTCCACAGGTGAAGAGCCCTATACCCTCGCTATCATTCTTCATGAAGTTCTCAGAAGTGAAATCCATAGCTGGGACATCAAAATAACGGCCAACGACCTTTCTGAAGCCGTACTTGCTGCCGCAAGGCGTGGCATCTACAGCGAGTACGCATTGCGCACCACGCCAAAATCCATTGTCGACACCTACTTTGTTAAAGAGGACAACGTCTACAAGATCAAGCCCGAACTGAAAAACCTCGTTTCTTTTGGGCAGATAAATCTTAGCGACAAAGAACAGTTGAAGCGTGTTGATAAATCGCAGATCGTTTTTTGCCGTAATGTCATTATTTACTTTGACGATGAAATGAAGCGCAAAGTCATCAATGCCTTCTATGACAATCTGGAGGTCAATGGCGCATTGCTCATCGGCCATTCAGAGTCGCTGCACAATATCAGCCGTGCGTTCCAGCTGGAGCATTTCAAAGGCACCATCGTCTACCGCAAGCTGGCTTAGGCGCGACATGTGCGCCAAAATCCTGGCTGTTGCCAATCAGAAAGGAGGCGTGGGAAAAACCACAACCGCTGTAACTCTGGGTTGTGCGCTGGTGCGGGCGGGGAAAAAAGTCCTGTTGCTGGATCTCGATCCGCACGCCTGTGCAACCCTGCATGCCAGAATATATCCAGAGGACGTGCGTTACAGCCTGCATGACCTTTTTATGGCCTCCGAAGAAAGCTGGCCCGCACTGTGGCCGCTTTTGCTGCGCTCCCAGGCATTGCACGGTATGGATATGGCCCCTGGCAGCATTCGCCTGTCGGAGCTTGAAGTTGATTTTAAAGACAGAAGCGCCAAAGGCAGCATACTGGGCAGAAGCCTGGAGGCCGTGCGCAGAAATTATGATTTTATTATTCTGGATTGCCCGCCCCATGTAGGTATACTTCTTGTGAACGCACTGGTGGCGGCTGACTTGCTGATAATTCCGATACAGACAGATTTTTTGGCGCTGCACGGTTTGAAACTGCTGTTTGACACGCTGCATACACTGAACAAGGCACTGGGCAGACCCATTCTCTACCGGGCCCTGCCCACCATGTATGACAAGCGCGCCAAAGCATGCACCAGGGTACTGGAGCTTTTGCAGCAAAAAATGGAGCACGCCATGTTCAACTCCATTATTGGCATTGACACACGTTTTCGTGAGGCCAGCGCACAGGGATGCAGCATCTATGACATTGATCAGCATTCGCGAGGGGCGCGCTGCTATGAAGCTCTTGCGCAGGAAGTGTTGCAGCTATGGTAAAAACGCCTGAAGAATATTTCTCTGGTCAGAGCTTTACCCCGCCGGGCATGGCAGGGGCATCGTCTGCGCTCAGCGCCGCTGAGCAGGCTTTTGTTCAAAAGTATCTTGGCGTTGATGCGCTGGCGGATATGTCCATATACTCCCCCGATGCCGCAGGGTCAGCGCCGGACGCCGCTCTGGGCAGTATATCCGCCCCCGGCTTAGAGGGACGTGAGGATCATGCAGTACGTCCCACGCAGGCCGCAGTCAGTTTAAAAACGCAATTGACCACACTGCCCACAGTGCAGATGGTATCGTTCTATGTGCGTGAACAGATTTTTCTTCTGCCGGTTTGCGTGATTATTGAAGTGTTGCGTCATATGCCGCTCACACGACTGCCCATGGCTCCGTCCTTTGTGGCTGGCGTCGTCAACCTGCGGGGGCGCGTCACCCCTCTGCTGCACCTTGATGCCCTGCTGACCCTTGATCAGCAGCATCGTTACACACCCGGAAGTTTCATTGTGGTGTGCGGCAGTGATGAAATGCAGCTTGGCCTTATCGTTGATAAGATTCATACTATGTATATGCTGGATCAGGCCAAGATAAACTGGAATGCCGAGGCCCAACTGGGGGCCAGCGCAGACCTGCTTTGCGGACTTGCCGAAGTGAATGACCACCTGCACGGCATTGTTGACCCACAAATGATCGTGGAAAAGCTGCTTGAAGCTTAATCCACAGAATTTGTAATAAAATTGTACCGTTGCAAAAAGTATGAATAACCTCTAAACAGTTCGCATCAATATGATGTGTGGCAAGCTTTTGAGTGCTCTTTCAGGGCTCAGCCCTTTATAATGGCGCGCATTCTTTGTGTGCGCGGCTGCTTTCAGCATAATCGGACAATCGAACGCCCAGGTTTTCCCGATAAGGCGGCAGTCAACATCTGACGGACAGGAACGGATATTATGAAAAAACATATCATGGTCGTCGATGACTCAAAGACCATCCGTAATCTGGTGGCCTTTGTGCTAAAAGGAGAAGGCTTTAAGGTCAGTACCGCTGAAGACGGCCTTGATGCCATTGAAAAGCTGTACAGCCTGGACCCCGTTGATTTGATCGTCTCCGATGTCAATATGCCTCGCATGGATGGATTCACCTTCATTAAAACCATCCGCGCTCAGGACGCTTACAAGGACATCCCCATTATTGTTCTTTCAACGGAAGGACAGGAAAAGGATATACAGACCGGCATGAGCCTTGGGGCAAATCTTTATATGGTCAAGCCCGCCCAGCCCGAAAAAATGGTCCGTAATATAAAGATGCTCTTGGGTTAGCCGATAAGAAAGACAACATTACCCGTCAGGGTACAGCGCTTTCAGTCAAGCAGGGTATGGGGTATGAGCCAAGATTTTTTTGACCCAGAATTATTTGCCGATTTTATTGCAGAGGCAAAAGAGCATCTTGAGACCATCGAGCCCAATCTTTTGGAGCTTGAAAAGGCCCCAGGAAACTTGGCCCTGCTCAATGATATTTTTCGCCCCATGCATTCCCTCAAGGGAGCTTCAGGCTTTCTTGGGCTAAACCGTATCAATCAGCTTGCGCACAAGGCCGAAAATATTCTTGACGAACTGCGCAAAGGCAGCATGGTGGTCACATCGGAAATTATGGATGTCATTTTGGCCTCCACCGATGCCCTGCGTCAGATGATCGACAACCTTGAGGCCAACAATTCTGAAGGAGAGGTTGAAACCGGTCACATTATGGCGCAGATCGACGCCATTATGGCTGGCGACAGCCCCGCTCTGAACCCGCCCGCTGACGCTGCTCCTGTTGCCGAAACCGCTGCCGCCCCTGCGGTCACGGATGTTCAGGCACAAGGTGCCCTTCCGGCTGAAACCAGTGCTGGCGGGTACCCCGCAGCGGAATTGCCTCAGAATGCCCAGGCTGATTCCGTTTCTGCGCCCGACAATGCCAACGGTATGTCCGGCAAGGAATGGGTGGGCACCCTGCCTGCGCACGAGCCCTATGCCCTTACGGCCTTCGGCGAAGGACATCTTAAAGATTTCATCGACGAATCCATTGAGATCATAGAAAATCTCACCAATGGGCTTCTGGATCTTGAAGAAAATCCCACAGGTCAGAATGATTTGGTCAATGACCTTTTCCGCTTTTTCCACAATATGAAGGGCAATAGCGGCATTATTGGCTATAATGAGCTCAATGCGCTGACCCATGAAGCGGAAACC